>DATNOR010000085.1:0-9244 GCA_035601235.1 Gemmatimonadales bacterium | reverse complement strand
TCGATGCCCAGGGACTTCGAGTTGAAAGTCCGATTGAGCCACGAGCCGCCCAGCGACAGGGACGGCAACAGCGCCGCCCGGACCTGCCGCACGCGCGCGTCCGCCTCGTCCGTTCGCAGCGCGGCCAGCGCCACCGCGGGTGCCTCACTCGACGCGACGCGCACGGCGTCCGCGAACGACAGGCGCAGCGGTGCGCCGGCGGCGGGCGCCTGAGCGGCGAGGACCGCGGGGAGGGAAAGCGCGACGAGCGACGCCAGCATGCCCACTAGACGACTAGTGTTTCGCGATGCCATGGAGATACAGGTCGATGTGAGTGTCCAGATACGTCTGCACGTTGAAACCCTCGGGCATGCACAACGCGAAGGCGCGCTTGGCGACGACGGCGTGCATCAGCGGCGACATCGCGAGCTTGGCGGCGACCTTCACATCCACGGGACGGAACTCGCCGCTCTCGATACCGCGCTCGATCACGCCCGCCATGAGGCGGTGCCCGCGGGTCACGACTTCGTCGTAGTAGAAACGGGTCAGCTCGGGAAAAGTTGCCGCCTCGGCCATCATCAACTTGGGAATGCCCGCGAGCGACGTCTCGCCTACCAGCCGCCAGTACTCCCGCACCAGCCGCTCGAGCAGCTCGCGCGCGCTGCCGGTGAACGACCGCGCCAGCGCCTCGCCCTGAGCGATGACCGGGACGATCGTCTCGCGCACGACCGCCTTGAACAGCGCTTCCTTGCTGTCGAAGTAGAGGTAGAGCGTCCCCTTGGTCACGCCGGCGCGGCGCGCTACGTCGGCCAGCTTGGCGGCGGCGAACCCGCGCTCCACGAACACCTCGAGCGCGGCGGCCACGATCTCAGCCGGGCGCGCTTCCTTGCGCCGCTGCCAGCGCGGCGGTCGCGCGCCTTTCGATCGAGTGACGGCGTTGCTCACGATGACCCTCCGGGTTTAGTAACTGAACGGTCAGTAAGTAAATCCGGTTCCCCAAGGTCGTCAAGGGGCCGAGTAAGTTACTCGGCGGTTGGTACCAAACTGATACAATTCAACGAATTAGCGGCGATAGAAGAGAATCAGCCCGGTGGACGGCGGCGTGAGCCCCAGCTGGCGCAGCAGGGTCACGAGCTGGCCGCGATGATAGGTAGAGTGGTCCACGACGTGGCGAAACATCTGGTGGAACGTGTGCACGTACTCGCCGCCGCTCGAGGGTCGCACCGCCAGCGTCGCCGCCAGGCGGGGCTCGTCGAACCCCGCCAGGAACGCGAGGCGCTCCGCTTCGATAGCCTCCCACCGGGCGCGCGCCGCGGCGAGGGTGGTCAAGTCTTTGCCCTGGGGGACCGCGGGATTCGGCCTGCCGAGCCAGCGGTTGAGCCACAGTTCTTCCGCCCAGACGATGTGGCACACCGTGCCGTGCAGCCCGCCATGACTGCTCTTCAGGTCGCGAGCGTACGCCTCGGCGGACGCCCGCTCGAGCGCCGCGAAGCATGCGCGATTGGCCCAGGCGTTGTACGCGAACAGCTCCCGCACCTCGGCCAGATGCATCGTCCCTCCGCCGCTACTTGGCGGGTGCCAGCTCCCCGGCGTCGAGCACGCTCGCCGTCACTGTCTTGCCCTCGATCACCTGATCGTCCCCGATCACCGAATCGCGCACCGTGCTCCGCACCACGCGCACATTCTTCCCGACGATGCTGTTGGCGATGGTGCTGTCCGTCACGCGAGTCCCCGCCTCGAGCGAGACGTTCGGCCCCACCGTCGAGTCGCGGATTTCCACGCCGTCCTCGATGTACACCGGCGGCACGATCGTGCCGCGCGGGCCCGCGCCTTTGGGGACCCGGGCCCGCCCGTTGTCGAGCAGGTGCCGGTTGGTCTCGAGCAGCGTGTCCACCTTGCCGCAGTCGTACCAGCCGCCGACCGACGCCGTGAACAGCCGCCGGCCGCGGTCCACCATGTGCTGGAACGCGTCGGTGAGATAGTACTCGCCGCCCTTGCCCGGCGGCTCGGTCAACACGTGCGCGATGCCGTCGAACAGCGCCTGCCAATCCCGCACGTACTGCAGCCCGATGTTCGCGAGCCGCGAGACGGGCGTGCTCGGCTTCTCCACGATGCGCTTCATGTAGCCCTGCTCGTCGGTCACGATCACGCCGAACCGCTGGTAGTCCTCGACCTCCTTCGCCCAGATGATCCCGTCCGCGTCCACCCGCTTGACGAGCGACAGGTCGGCCTCGAACAGCGTGTCCACGAAGATGATGAGCACCGGCCCGTTCACGTAGGGCCGAGCGAGATTGATCGCGCCGGCGGTTCCGTCCAGGGTTTTCTGCTCGACGAATTTCGCCGGCACGTCGTAATGCGACACGATGTAGCGTTCGACGACGTCTTTCAGGTGACCCGTGATGACGATGATCTCCTCGACGTCGAGCGGCTGCACGGCGTCCATCACGTAGTCCATCACCGGTCGGCCTGCGACGCGCACCAGCGGCTTGGGGACGCGCTTGGTGAGCGGCAACAGCCGAGTGCCTTTGCCGGCGAGCGGCACGATCACTTTCACGGCACCCTCCCGTAGCGGTCTTTCAGGCGGACCACGTCGTCGAGCTCGGGCGTGGATGCCTCGAGCAGATCGGCGGCCGTGACGGCCTCGAATTGATGGATCAGCTTGGGCTCGATGTGGAACGCCGCCCCCTGCGCCATGCGCCGCTCGATCAGCGCGCCGTCGCGCTGGAGCCGCAGGACGATCTCTCCCGCCAGCACGTAGATCGACTCGTCCTTCTTATTGTGGTACTGCAGCGACAGCACGTGCCCGGGCTCGATGTGCAGGATCTTGCCGACGTAGCGGTCGGTGCGCGCCCAGATCAGCTCGTGGCCCCAGGGCTTCTCCACGCGATAGGGGAGGTCGGTCACGGGAGAACCGAAACGCGGAACGCGGAACGCGGAACGCGGAACAGCAACCCGGGCCTCATGGCGCGCGAACTCGCCCTCCTGTTCCGCGTTCCGACTTCCGCGCTCCGCGTTCTCATGAGATGAGGCTCAGCCTGAGCGACGACGGGCTCGTCACACACGCCGTCACACACACCCCGCACCCGACGCATCCCTCGGGCCGGATCACCGGCCGGCCGCCCGTGTCGAGCGCGAGCGCCTTCTCGCCCACGGGGCAGGCCCGGGCGCACACCCCGCACGACACGCCCTGGAACGTGATGCAGCGCTCGGGATCGAGCTCGAGCACGCCCATGTGCACCTCGTCCCAGCCTCCCGGCGGCGGCACCAGCGCCCCCGTCTCGCACGCCCGGGCACAGGGCATCTCCGCGCACACCACGCACGCCTGGATGCCGGGGTCGATCATCGGCGTGCCGGCGGCGAGGCCCGCCGCCGGGGGCGCCTTGATGATCGCCTGCACCGGGCACACCGTGACGCAGTCGCCGCAGCGCGTGCACGAGGCCAGAAAGCTGATCTCGTCCGCCGCGCCGGGGGGCCGGAAGTAGCGCCGCGGCGCCACCCGGCGCTCGGTGCGCACGGTCACCTCGTGCAGCAGCCGGCCGAATGCGTCCCGGAAGAACCCGCGACGGTCGTGCGCGCGCGTGTCCATCAGAAGCTCGGGGACAGGCTCACCTGCCACCGGAACGCGAACCGTCCCTTTCCCGAGACGCTGTCGGCGGCGAACTGGAAGGGAGCCACCACGAGCGGCACCTCGAAGCGCAGCGTCCAGTCGAGATCGCCCAACTGATGGCTCGTCACGAGGCCGAGCCCGCTTTCATAGAGGAATGTGGACCCGCGACCCGGCTTGGTCGCCGGCACGGCGAGCGTGTCCACCACGCCGGCGTCCGCGAAGCCCATGAGGGATGCCTCCCGCAGGAATCCGTGGTCGCGTCGCCCCAGGGAGCGGGTCAGCTCGCCGTTCACGCTCACCGCCCAGCGCCCCCCGAGGTCGCGCCGGAACGCCCGCAGATTGGCGTTCCCTGGCGCATGGTAGTAGAAGTCGGGCCGCAGGAACAGGGCGCCCCGGCTGCGCAGCAACGGGTCGGTGAACGTCTCGTACGGATCCGCCCCCGCGACGGGAATGCGGCGTTGCCGCACCGGCTCCGATGCCCCGGTGTAGCCGCCCGCGAACAGCCGCAGCCCCAGCGTCGTCCTCCCCCACAACGGGGTCCGCACGCTCGCCTCCCCGGTGAAGCGACCGAAGCCCTCGAAGTCGTAGCGGGTGGGCGAAACGATGCCCTTCCCCGGGTTCGAGTACACGACGCCGCCCCGCGCGCCGAGGCGGGCGCGGAGCACGGTCGCGCCATGGCGCGTCGTGATCGACCACCACGGACCCGCCTCGACGCTGCCGGCGTCGTCCCATAACCCCCGATCGAGGTAGCCCAGCTCGGTAGTCGCCATCCACAGGGCGTCGAACCCGACGTGCGGGTCGGCGCCGAAGTCCAGATGCTGGCGCAGCGAGCGATCCATGGAGAGCTTCGCGCCGGCGCGTCCCTCCGCCGACCATGCGGACATACTCGTCTCGGTGCGCGGCTCCGGATGCCCGATGGGATTGCCCCAGCGGCCGTAGAAGTCGAAGCGGTTCGTGGCGCCGGGCCCGGTGGCGAGCGCGGCCACGAGCAGGCCCCGGTCGTAGCGACCGAGATAGTTGGTGCGCTCGCGCAGCCCGACCGTGAAGCCGCCGAAGCTGTTCGACCACGCGACGGGGAGCCAGGCGCGCATCAGCCGGTCGCGCCGGGCGGTCTCGCGCGTGGGATCGTCCAGCCGGAAGGTCCAGGCGCCACGTCCCACCAGCACCCGAGGCTCGCGGTTGTTCAGCAGGTTGTAATCGTGTGTGCGGCCCCGCGGGTCGAGCACGAGACGCCCGGGCCGGGCAGCGGTCACGAACTCGACCCGCTCCTCCGCGGGCTCGCCCGTCGCCCGGGCGTAGATCGTGTCGCCGTCGCCGATTTCCACCGGCAGCCGGCCGTCGCCGCGCCGCTCGATCGTGACCACCATGCGCCACCGGCCGTCGGCCAGGTGGTGCCGCTCGACGCGCTTCAGGCGGTAATCGAACAGGGGCGTGTCGTGCAGCCATTGGGCGAACAGCCATTTCAGGTCCCGCCCCGATACGTCCTCGGCGACCTCGCGCAGCGCGTCCTCGTCCACATGCTTCAGCCTCCAGCGGGCGAAGTAGGCCCGCAGGATGCGGCGCATCGTCTCGTCTCCGACCACGTAGCGCAGCTCCTCGTAGAACAGCTGCGCCTTCGAGTAGACCATCGCGTTGTAGGTCGTGAAGTCGCGGTATCGCTCGCCCGGAAAGGACACCGGTTCGCTCCAGCGCTCCAGATCGAGCCACAGGACCTCGGGCTCGAGCCCGTCGTATGCCGGCGGCCCACCGTGCGACTCGAAGAACCAGCCCGTCTGGAAGCTCGTGAACCCTTCGTCGAGCCAGCCCTCGCGCCATTCGTTGTTCGCGAGCTGTCCCATCGTGTACTGGTGACCGGTCTCGTGCACGATCAGGCCGATCCCCGCGCTGCCGTCCATGATCATCATGGGGAACTCGGTGCCGCCCCCCTCGATGCGGTGCACGTTGGTGAGCTGCGGCCATTGATACGTGCCGTACAGTGAGTCGAGCCAGGCGAGGGCCGTGACCGTGTTGCGGACCGCGATGCCGTTCCCCCACGTGGCACGGTCCTCGGGCAGATACAGCACCCGCACCACCGCGTCGCCGAAGCGGCCCTGCTCGTACTGGTACTGCGGGTTGAGCGAGAACGCGAAGTGATGCACGCGCTCGGCCCGGAAGCGGACGCATTTGCGCCCCGCGCCGACCCGCAGCGCCGCGCACCCGGGAGCGGGGAGCGGGGAGCGGTACCAGAGACGCTGATAATCGATCTGCTGCGCGGGATCGACCTTCGCTTTCTCCCAGCCGGGGTCGCCCTCCACCGGAACGCCGGTGGCGCCGATCACCTGATCGTCGGGGAGATCGAGCGCCACGTCGTAGGTGGCGAACTCGCCGTAGAACTCTCCCCCCGGATAGAGCGGATGGTCTTCCCAGCCGTACTTGTCGTACACCACCACCTTCGGATACCACTGCGCGAAGTCGAAGCGCCGGCCGCGACGCCCCTGGCGGCGCGGCAGGGTCGAAAGACGCGCCTGCCACTCGACCTCGACGACGAGCGAATCGCCGGGCACGAGCGGCCGGGCGAGCGTCCAGTGCGCGATGGTCGAGTCGGGCGCGTACGGGTAGTCCGGTCGGACCTCCCGGCCGCCGAGCGTGGCGGCGGTGATCCGCTCGAACGCGTAGTCCGGATCGCCGAGATGCTGGAAGCGGTCGCGCCCCTCGGCCGAGTCGGCCGCGGCCCAGCGCGACCCCGGCCGGAACGCGTTCAGGTACTGATGCGCGTAGAAGTCGCGGAGCGTGGCCGACGAGCGGTTGACGTAGCTGATGCGTTCCCGCCCCGACAACACGCCGGTCGGCTCGTCGAGGGACGCGGTGATGCGGTAGCTGACTTGCTGCTGCCAGTAGCCCGTCGTGTCGCGGGCCAGGAGAAGAAGAAAGAGCGAGGCGAGCGATGGCATAAGGATCGGGAAGCTACACAGCAAGGAGCGCGCCGGGGAGGTCGCGCGCGATTGCGATGTCGAGCGCGCGATTCGGGCGCCGGTCGGGCGAGCGACGCGGGGCATGTTGGCCCGCCGTCGCAAACCTCGACCAAGGAGCTGCCATGCCTTCCCATACCTCACGCTGCGCCGCGCCCGCCGCCCTCGCCTTGCTCGTAGGCGCGCTCGCCTGTTCCGATCGCACACCGGGGACGGGACCGGCGCCCGGACCGGCGACCGGAAGGAACGCCGGAGCGCCCGCAGGCGCCTCCGCGCGCCTCGTTGCCCTCGAGCAGCTGGCGCGCGAGCTCGCCCTCGCGCTCGGCGATCCCGCCTTCCGCGCTCGCGTCCACGCCGAGCTCGACCGCTCGCCGTACCGCGAGCACAAGCTGCCGTTCCAGCGCTTTCTCGCGGCCGACGGCGGGGTCGCGCTCGCGGCGCTGGCGCGCGGCACCGGACGACCCGCGAGCGATCTGGCGCGCGAGGCCGACGCCGCCATCCCGCTCGAGATGTACCTGCCGGTGCCGGCCCATCGCCGCGCCTGGACCGGAGGCGCCGACGTGCTCGTCGCCACAGCGATCGCCGACCACGATGTGCCCGTCGCGTTCGACGTGCACGGCAACCGCCGGCTGCTCGACCCCGAGCATCCGCCCGCAACTCCGGTGATCGCGGTGGTTCCGGTCGAGACCGATTTCTCGCCCAAGCCCTCCGCCCTCATCGCGTGTCTCGAGTACTGCGGTGGCGGGGGGGGCGGCGGGGGCGGCGGCGTTTCACCTCCACCGCCGTCGCCCGGCCTGTACATGACCAAAGCCCATTTCGTGGACAATTTTGAGGGCTGGTTGAAAGGCAGTCCCGAATTTGAGGTGCACATCCTCGGCCAGAAGGGGCCGAGCGACTCGCTGACCGACTACCAGTGCGCGGGCGAGAAGCAGCCCGCACCGTACTACTTCGACCAGAACGACCTCGACTGGAGCGGCAGCGTGATGCTGTTCAGCAAGAGCCAGCTCGACGCCTACCACGCCGCCCATCCGGGCCAGAACGTCCGCGTGTTCGTGATCGAGGACGATGACACGGCGTGTCAGATCAAGACGAGCACCGACCTGTGGAAGAAGGCGCTCGATGCCGTGGACGCGGCGAACCAGGTGCGCACGGCCGGGAAGGACACCACGTCCAGCACGGGGGAGAAGACGTGGAAGTACGCGCAGGCGTTCCAAAAGCTCTTGAGCGCGCTCGCGTCGCTCATCAACACCAACGACGAGCTCGTCGGAAACGCGGTCGAGGACGCCGTTGTGGGAGCGACGTACCCCGGCTACAACTGGATCGTGAAGGGTGAGAACAACGCGACCAACGGGTGGATCAACCTGGAGATGAAGTAATCCCACAACGCGGGAGGAACGATGCGGACGCTCGCCGCAGTATGTCTCGTAGCCGGTTTGGTCGTTCCGGGCACGGTATCGGCGCAGTGGGGGATCGCGGCCGAGATCGGGGTCGCTCGCTTTGGGGGCTCCTCCCGGGACACCTCCGGCACCACCGTGGGGCCGTACCGACCCACGACGGTCGAGCTACGCCTGGACCGCGGCGTGGGGTCCGCACGCGTAGCGCTCGCCCTGTTGTACGCCAAGACGGGGATCGCCGGCGAGCAGCCGGGCCTGGCGGTCGTGCAGTACGACCTCGCATCGCTCTGGGAGGTTGCACCGCAGGTCTCCTTCCGCCTGGCGCGCTTCGGGGCTGGCGTCGACGTGCGGCTCGAGGCGGGGCCCGCCGTCCAGCTGTGGACCGTGGATGGCGACAGCCGCACGCGCGTGGCCGCCCAAACAGTTGCCGCCCTGGAATGGCCCCTCGCCCGATCGCTCACCGGCTCGCTGCGAGTCAGCGGCGTGCTGAGCGGCTCGATATTCAACGCGGACGAACCGCCCCCGGAAGTCGAGCGGCGTCCGACGCGACGATTCGGGGTCGCGGTGGGTGTGCGGTATCGGCTGTAGGTGGGAACGGCGCCCTGCGGCTGTGTAGGGGCGCAGCATGCTGCGCCCCTACTAGTCCCCCGTCAGCATCTTGCGCCGCAGCACCGTCAGCTTGCGCTTGAGTGAGCCGTCGTACACCCGGTCGCCCACCCGGACCACCACCCCTCCGATGATGCCGCGCTCCGCCCGGAAGTGCGCCCGCACGTCCTTGCCGAGCGCCGCCGTGAGGCGCTCCACGATCTGTTTTTCGAGCCGGGCGTCCGGCTCCTCGACCAGCACCACGCCGGCGTGCACCCGGTCGAGCTTCAAGTCGACCAGCGCCTGGTACTCCTGCGCGATCTCTCCCAGGAGCCCCTGCCGGCCGCGCCGCACCACCGCCTGGAGAAACCGCACGAACTCGAGGGGCGCGACATCTCCCAGGGCGCGCTCCAACAGCGCCGCCTTCGTCGCCTTGGCCACGCGCGGCGAGTCGAGCGCCACCGCGATCCGCTCGTCCGCCTGAACCGCCCCCGCCACGGCGTCCAACAGCCGGCCGTACAGCTCGACCGCGCCCCCGTCCCCCGCCTCGGCCGCGAGCAGCAGCGCCTCGGCGTAGTTGCGGGCGATGATCGTGTTTTTCACCGCGCTCGCTCCGCCTCGAGCTGCGCCAGGTACCCCATCACCAGATTGCGGTTGGTCTCGCTGTCGAGCTGCGCCTGCAGCAGCTTGGAGGCCGCGGCGATCGAGAGATCTACCGCTTCACGCCGCAG
>DATNOR010000084.1:0-17606 GCA_035601235.1 Gemmatimonadales bacterium | reverse complement strand
TCACGGACGACACCGCGCCGGTGAGATTCCGCCGATCGGCGGCGCCGTACCCGATCGCGACGACCGGATTCAGCTCGATAGCACTTCTGGCCAGCTGGACATCGGCGACGGCCTGCTCACCGTCCTGCACCGTCACGCTGACCAGTGCCGCCGTGTAGCCCAGCATGCGTACGCGTATCCGATAGCTCCCCGCCGGGACCCCGGTGATCGTAAAGCGACCGTCGGCGCCCGTCTTGGCCGTGAGCGCCGTCCCGACGAGCGTGACCATCGCGTCCACCACCGGAGCGCCGGTGGTCGAGTCTCGGACCGTTCCGGCGATCGACCCGGGCTGTTGCCGCGCGCGCCCGACCGATCGGTCCGTCACGAGCAGAATCTGACCGGTGCCGTCGAGCGTGGACGCGACACCGGTGCCGTGCAGCAGCGCATCGAGTGCGGCCTCAACCCGCACCGCGGCGAGCTGCACGGACACCGGTCGGTTCAGCGGCACGACGCGACCGGAGTAGGCGATACGTACGCCGGTCTGCCGCGCGACGGCGTCGAGCGCGTCCTTCAGGGGCACGCTCTCCAGACTGAGCGTGACCGTGCGGTCCAAGGGCGACGCGGCGGCCGCCTGCTGCGACCGCACCGGCGCCGTCGCCGCGACGAGCAACCCCGCAAACGGAATCAGAAATCGCATGGTGGGTCTCCTCCGATTACGGTCGCCGACGCGAGGGTGTGAGTAGCGCCGTCCTCCCGGACCTGGTCCAGCGGGCGTCGACCACCTGGGCGAGCATCGCGAGGGCTTCATCGACCGAGCGGGTGGCGAACGCGATGGTGAGCCGTTCACCGGACCCCGCCACGCCGCTCACCGCGATATCCACGTCGTACCAGCGCTCGAGCTGCGTCACGACCTCGCCCAGCGGCGCATCGTGGAACACGAGAGTGCCGCGGGTCCACCCGAGGTAGTCTCCGAGCGAGACGCCCGACGTCGCGCGCAACCCGCCGTGCGCGTCGAGCACGCCGCGATCACGCGACCGCAAGCTGAGCACCGAGTCGCCCCCCCCGGCCCGCAGGGCCACCCGGCCGGCCGCTACCACGACTTGGAGGTAGTCGTCCTCCGGGTACGCACGCACGTCGAAGCTGGTGCCGAGGTCTTCGGTCACGCCCCAGCGCGTGTGCACGAGGAAGGGACGCCGGGGGTCGTGCCGTACCACGAAGTACGCCTCGCCGTCGAGCTCGACGGCGCGCGCACTGACGCCGAAGTCCCGCGGCACGCGCAGCCGCGTGCCCACGCTCAACAACACGCGGCTCGAGTCGGGGAGCTCGAGCTGGAGGCGCTGTCCGGGCTGCGTGGCGTATTCGCGAAACGGCGCTACGCGCGGGCGTAGCCGCCACACGAGCGTGCCGGCCACGACACAGGCGATCGCCGCGGCGATGCGGACCATCGCAAACCGCGGCCCGGCACGCCGCGGTCGGGGCCGCGCGGAGAACCCGGCCGACCCCTGCGCCGCGTGACGGCCGCGGCTCCGCAGCAGTCGGATCCGGGCTTCCGCGACGACCCAGGGCCGCGTGGTCGAGCCCGTGAGGCGCCACATGGCGCGGATCTCGTCGAGCAGCTCACCCCGCCGCGGATCGGCAGCGATCCACGCCTGGATCGCGGCCGCCTCGTCGGGCGAGCAGTCGCCTTCGACGAAGCGCAGCAGTTCGGACTCTTCGATCCCCTCCGCCATGAGGCACCTCCTGCCTCGAAAACCCGCGGAGGGGGGCGGGAGTATGACGCCGGGGCTCCCCTAGCCGGCGCGGTCTTCGGGAATGCCCGGACGGGCCAGGTAGGGTGCCAGCCTGGCCCGCAGCCGCAGCGTGGCGCGCCACATCTGCGACTTCACCGTGCCGAGCGAGATCCCGAGGCGGGTCGCGATTTCGCGGTAACTCAGCTGCTCGCGGCGGCGCAGCACGAAGATCGCGCGGCAGCGCGCCGGCAGCTCGGCGATGGCCTGCTGCACGGCCTCGTCGAGCTCGCCGCGCAGACACAGGTCCTCCGGCGTATCGGACGGGGGTATCTCTTCAGACGCCGCGCGCGCGATCCACGCCGCCACCACGCGACGGTGGCGCAGATACTTGAGGGCGCGGTTCCGGGCCGCCACATAGAGGTACGGCCGCGTAAGCCGGCTCGCGTCCCGCGGGCCGCGGCTGTCCCAGAGGCGTAAGAACAAATCCTGCACCAGATCCTGCGCGGCTTCCGCCGACCCGACGAAGCGGAGCACGTATTCGCACAACTCGACGTAATGGGCCTGGAAGGCCGACTCCCAGGAATGCGATGACTGCGGCGTGGCGCGCGCCACGCGATGTGGGAGCGGCTGGAGCGGCGGGAGCGGCGAGCGGCGATGTGTGTCGAGCATGTGGCCTGTGGTGAGCGACCGTTGCGGCGTCGCAACAGGTCCTCGGTTCACGCCGTTGTGCGCCGGGTCACGAGTTGCAAGTTCGAGACCGCCGGTGATCTTCCTGTGACGAGGTCGAAACCAGATTGCACGTCGCGAGCGGCCTTCCTTTAGTCGGTCGGGCCCACTGGCCGGAAAGCGCCTACCGTCGGGACGAGCTGCCCGAGCGCGTGCTGCAGTTCGGCACGGGCATGCTGCTGCGCGCCCTGTGCGCCGGGTCCGTGGACGCCGCCAACCGCGCCGGCGCGTTCCACGGCCGCATCGTCGTCGTGCAGAGCACCCCGCACGGCAGCGCGCGGGCGATCAACGCCCAGGACGGGTTGTTCACGCTGGTGGAACGCGGCTTGCTCGATGGCGCGCCGATCGAGCGCACCCGCTTGATCGGCGCCGTGTCGCGCGCGCTCGTCGCCGATACCGAGTGGCAGGCGGTGCGCGCCGCCGTCGTACAACCCGAGCTGCAAGTGATCGTGAGCAACGTGACCGAAGCCGGCTTCCGGCTGGACGGCGACGGGGCGCGCCCGGATGCGACGGGGGCACGCGCGCCCGCGGGATTCCCCGCGAAGCTGCTGGATGTCCTGCACGCGCGCTTCGAGCGGCTGCCCGACGGCCCGCCGCTGTACGTGATCCCGACCGAGCTCGTCCCCGACAATGGGCCGCGTCTCGCCGCGATGATCGATCGGCTGGCGTCGCAGTGCGGCGAGCGGTTCCGCGCCTGGCTCGCCTCCCACGTCCACTTCTGCTCCTCGCTCGTGGACCGCATTACCACTGGAAGCCCGCCCCCCGAAACGCGCGCCGCGCTCGAGAAGCAGCTCGGCTACGCCGACGAGCTGCTCACCGTCACGGAGCCGTACGCCCTGTGGGCCATCGAAGGAGAGCCGGCCGCGCTGCGGGCGGCGTTTCCGATCGATGTGGCTCCCGACGCGGTGGTGTTCGCGTCCGACATCGGGATGTACCGGGAGCGCAAGCTGCGCCTGCTGAACGGGGCGCACACCGCGCTCGCCCCGCTGGCACTGCTCGCCGGAGTAGCGACGGTGCGCGATGCGGCGGAGCATCCGCGGCTGGGACCATTTCTCGAGCGCACGCTGTTCCAGGAGCTCGTGCCGGCGACCGACATACCACGCGTCCAGGCGCAGGCATTCGCCGCGAGCGTGCTCGAGCGGTTTCGCAATCCCTGGCTCGAGCACGAGTGGCGTGTGATCGCCACCAACCAGACGATGAAGATGCGGCTGCGCGTCGCGCCGGCGATCGAGCGATTCGTCCAGGACGAGCGGCGCGTTCCGCCGGGGCTCGCGCTCGCGTGTGCCGCCCACCTGCGATATCTTCGCCCCGTTTCCGAGGGCGCACCCGCCGGTTCGGCGCCGCACGGGCGGTGGCGTGGCCACACGTATCCGATCAACGATGCCGATCTCCCGCTCGTCGCCCGGCACTGGCTGGCGTTGGACGTTGATCACGTGTCCGGCCCCCTCCCGCGCGACATGCTGGAGCGGCTCACGGCCCACGCCCTGGCCGACGAGGCGCTGTGGGGCTCTTCTCTCGCGCGGCTTCCCGGATTCCTCGAGGCGACCACCCAGGGGCTCGCCCGACTCGAGCACGAAAGCGTAGAGGCGACTCTCGGATGATCGATGCGGCATTAGCGAGCGGCGTGATCGCGGTCGTGCGGCTCCCGGCGGGCGCCGACTTTCGCGCCCTGGCGGGCGCGCTCGTCGCCGGGGGCGTGAGCGTCGTGGAGATCACGCTGACGACGCCGGGCGCATTGGCGGCGATCCGCGACCTCACGGCGCAAGGCGCCGTCCCGGGCGCGGTCGTGGGCGCGGGCACGGTGCTGGACGAGGGGTCCGCGCGCGACGTCATCGCCGCCGGCGCGCGCTTCGTCGTGAGCCCGACGCTCGATCAGGGCGTCATGCGCTGCTGTCGCGAGGCGAACGTTCCCTGCATGCCGGGCGCACTCACGCCGCGCGAGCTGCTCGAGGCGTCGCGCGCGGGTGCGTCGCACATCAAGCTCTTCCCCGCCTCGCTGGTGGGCCCGCGCTACATTCGCGAAGTGCTCGCTCCGCTGCCGTTTCTCCGCCTGGTGCCGTCCGGTGGCGTGTCGCTCGACAACGCGGGCGACTGGATCCGCGCCGGCGCGATCGCCGTCAGCCTCGGGAGCGCCCTGGTGAGCCCGTCGCTCGTCGCGGAGCAAGGCTGGGACCGGCTGACGGCGCGCGCCCGCGCGCTGATCGACCGCGTGGCGGTGGCCCGCCGCCAGCCCGCCGAGGCACCGGCGTGAGCGGCGCGCGCGCGGTGACGTTCGGCGAGCTGATGCTGCGCCTCAGCCCGCCCGGTCAGGAGCGCTTGTTCCAATCGCCCGAGCTCCGCACGGGCTTCGGCGGGTGCGAGGCCAATGTCGCCGTAGGGTTGGCGCACCTCGGCGTCCGCGCCGATTACGTCACCCGGCTGCCCGACCACGCCATCGGCCACGCCGCGCGGCACGCGCTGCAAGCCGAGGGCGTGGGCACGGCGTGGATCGCGCTCGGCGGGGTGAGCGAGCGGATGGGGATCTATTTCGTCGAGCCGGGCGCCGATATCCGCGCCAGTCGCGTCGTCTACGACCGCGCCGGCTCGGCGTTCGCCGCCATCACGCCCGCGACGGTGGATTGGGCGAAGGCGATGCAGGGCGCGGCCTGGTTTCACGGCTCCGGCATCACGCCCGCCCTCGGGGAAGGCCCGCGCGCGGCACTCGCCGCGGCGATCGACGCCGCGCGGTCGGGCGGGGTGCGCATCAGCCTGGATCTCAACTACCGGCCCGCCCTCTGGCAGGGGCGCGAGCCTCGGTCTTTGATCGAGCCGCTCGTGAGAGGAGCCGACCTGTTGATCGGTAACCGCGACGCGGTGCGCATCATGCTCGGGATCGAGGCGCCGGACGACTCGCTGGCGCAGCGCCTCGCGGAGCGGTACGGCTGTCGCCACGTGGCGCTGACCCGGCGCGAAGTCCTCTCGGCGAGCGAGCACGGCTGGAGCGCCGCGCTGTACGACGCGTCGTCCGGGGGCGCCTGGCAGAGCCGGCGCTACCAGGTGCGGGTCGTGGACCGGGTGGGCGGTGGCGACAGCTTTGCCGCGGGCCTCATCGCCGCGCTCGCCGCCGATCGGGACCCCGCCGACGCCGTACAGTTCGCCGCCGCCGCCGGCGCCTTGAAATTGACCATCCCAGGTGACTGGAACCGGGCCACCCCGCGGGAGATCGAGCAGCTGGTGCGCGCATGCGCATGACGTTCCGCTGGTTCGGGCGCGAGGACCCGATCCCGCTGGTGCACATCCGGCACATCCCGGGCGTCTCGGGCGTGGTGAGCGCGCTGTACGACGTGCCGGTGGGCGCGGCCTGGAGCCGCGAGCGGCTGGAGCGCCTCAAGGGAGAGATCGAGGGCGCCGGACTCACGTTCGCCGTGGTCGAGAGTATTCCCGTGCACGAGGACATCAAGCTCGGCCGCCCGGGCCGCGACCGGCTCATCGCGAACTATTGTGAAAGCGTGCGCGCCATGGGCGCGCTCCGCATTCCCGTGCTGTGCTACAACTTCATGCCGGTGTTCGACTGGCTGCGCACCGACCTGGCGCAGCCGTTGGCCGATGGATCGACGGCGCTCGCCTACGACGACCGTGCGCTCGCCGCCGTGGACCTGACGCGCGGCACGGGCGATCTCCCCGGATGGGCCACGGCGTACGGCCCCGAGGAGCTCGAGCGGCTGCTCGCGGCGTACCGGGAGGTGGATGCCGAGCGCCTGTGGGACAACCTGGCCTACTTTCTCGAGCGCGTGGTCCCGGTGGCCGAGCAGGTGGGCGTGCGGATGGCGATCCATCCGGACGACCCCCCCTGGCCGATCTTCGGTCTGCCCCGGATCATCTGCCGGGGCCCCGATCTCGAGCGCCTAGTGGCGCTGGTGGACAAGCCGGCGAACGGCGTGACGTTCTGCACAGGATCGCTCGGCGCCGATCCGGAAAACGATCTGCCCGCCATGGTGCGGCGCATCGGCGATCGCATTCACTTTGCCCACTGCCGCAACGTGCGCGTCACGGGAGAGCGGCGCTTTCATGAGACGGCCCACCCGTCGGCGTGCGGCGGCGTGGATTTGTACGAGGTGCTGCGGGCGCTGCGCGACGTCGGCTTCACGGGGCCGATGCGCCCCGATCACGGGCGCATGATCTGGGGCGAGCGCGGGCGCCCCGGGTACGGCCTGTACGACCGGGCGCTGGGCGCCATGTACCTCCAGGGGCTGTGGGAGGGACTGACGCGAGGGAACGCGTCCGGCGCATGACCGTTCGCATCGGCCTCGTCGGGTGCGGTAACATCAGCGACACCCATGCGCGCGCGGCTCGCGAGGTCGGAGACGTCGAGCTCGTAGCGTATTGGGGCCGCGACCCTGCCAAGGCGTCCGCCCTGGCGCAGCGATACGGGGGCAAGGCCTATCGGGAGCTGGACGCGTTTCTCGCGCACCGGCCCATGGACGTCGTGGTCGTGGGGACGCCGTCGGGTCTGCACGCCGAGCACGCGCAGGCGGCGGCGCGCCAGGGGTTGCACGTGCTGGTGGAGAAGCCGCTCGACATCACGACCGCGCGCATCGACGGGCTCACGGCCGAGTGCGACCGTGCCGGCGTCAAGCTGGGCGTGATCTATCAGGATCGCGCGGCGCCCGACCTGATCTGGCTGAAGCGTCTGATCGCGCGGGGCGGACTCGGCCGCCCCATCGTGGCGTCGGCCCGCGTGCGGTGGTATCGCCCGCCGGAGTATTACACGGGTTCGCGCTGGCGCGGAACCTGGGGACTCGATGGCGGCGGCGCCCTGATGAATCAGGGGATCCACACCATCGACCTGCTGCTCTGGCTGCTCGGCGACGTCGACCGCGTGTACGCCACGACGCGGACCGCGTTGCACGCCATCGCCGTGGAGGACACGGCGGTCGCGTGCCTCGAGTTCGCGAGCGGCGCCGTCGGTACCCTCGAGGCGACTACGGCGGCGTTTCCGGGGCTGCCGCGTCGGGTCGAGCTCACGGGCTCTGAGGGAACGATCGTGGTCGAGCGGGACCGCGTCGTCTCGGTCGAGCTGCGGACGCCGCTGGAAGCGCCGCCGCACGATGGCGAGCCGTCCGGCAACGCCAGCGCGTCATCGCCGGTGGTCGCGGACGCGCGCGGCCACGCCCGCGTGCTCCAGGACTTCGTGGCCGCGATCACTTCAGGCGCGGCGCCGCTGTGCGACGGTCGCGAGGGTCGCAGGAGCGTCGCGCTGGTGGAGGCGATGTACCGCTCGGCTCGGGCGGGAGCGCCGGTGGTCGTCGCGGAGCGGGAGGGCGTGCTTGACGCACTCGAACGTTAAGGTCGCGACGGCGGTCCCCACGCGCTGGGCGCGCTGGAGACTCGTGCCCCGGGCGGCGGCCCGCGCCTCGCTGGCGCGCCTCGGGCCCGCGCTGGCGCTCTTAGTAGTCGTCCTGGTCTTCGCGCTGCTCACCGACGCGCCGGCGCGTTACCTCTCGCCGTTCAACCTGCGCATCGTCCTGTCGCAAACGGTGATCGTCGCCCTCGGGGCGATCGGCATGACGCTGATCATGATCAGCGGTGGCATCGACCTCTCGGTGGGAGCGGCGATCGCGCTCACGGGCGTGGTGGCGGCGCTCGGGCTCGCCGCGGGATGGTCCCCCGGGGCCGCCACCGCCGCGGCCCTCGTCGCAGGCGGCCTGATCGGCCTGGGCAACGGCCTGCTCATTACGGGCCTGCGGGTGGTGCCATTCATCGCCACGCTGGGGATGCTGGGCATCGCGCGCGGCATCGCCAAATGGATCGCGCACGAGCAGACCGTAAACGTGCCGCCGACGTGGGTGAACGACCTGCTCGTTACGTTCCCGCGCCAGGCGTGGATGGTGCTCCCCCCCGGCGTGTGGATCATGCTCGCGCTGGCGGCGCTCACGGCGACAGTACTCTCCCGCACCGTGTTCGGCCGGCACGTGTTCGCGCTCGGCTCGAACGAGCTGGCCGCGCGCGCCTGCGGCATCGCGATCGACCGGCTCAAGCTGGCGATTTACAGTTCCGCGGGCGTGTTCTTCGGGCTTGCCGGCGTGATGCAGCTGTCCCGGCTGCGCCAGGGGGATCCCACGGTGGCGATCGGGACGGAGCTCGACGTCATCGCCGCGGTGGTGATCGGGGGCGGCAGCTTGCTGGGCGGCGAGGGGAGCGTGTTCGGCTCAGTGGTGGGCGCGCTCATCATGGCGTTCCTGCGCAACGGTTGCCAGCAGATGGGATGGCCCAACTACATCCAGGAGATCATCATCGGCGCGATCATCGTGCTGGCGGTGGCGCTCGATCGGGTAAGGGCGGGATGGGCGACGTCATGAGTGCGGTACGTACGAAACGCGGAACGCGAAACGCGGAACGCGGAACGTACGAAACGCGGAATGCGGAAGGCGGAACGCGGAACAGGCGAGCCGACGTCGGTGCCGATTGTTCCGCGTTCCGAGTTCCGACTTCCGCGTTCGGTGGGGGGAGGTGCTGTGGGCATAGTTGACTCGCACGTGCATTTCTGGGACCCGGGGGCTCTTCATTATCCGTGGCTCACGCGGGTGCCGTCGCTCCAGCGGGCGTTTCTCCCGCGGGACTATGCGGCGGCCACGGGACAGGTCCCGATCGGCCGTATGGTGTTCGTGGAAGCCAACTGCCGGCCGGACGAGGCACGGCGGGAGGTAGAGCTGGTGGAACGGCTGGCGCAGGCGGAGCCGCGGGTCGCGGGCATCGTGGCGTTTGTCGATCTGGCGCAGGGCCTCGGGGCTCGGGGCTCGGGACTCGGGACTACGCTGGATGCGTTGTCCCGCTCGCCCAGGGTGAAAGGCATCCGCCAGAATATCCAGGGGCAGCCCGCCGGCTTCTGCGTGCAGCGCGCGTTCATCGAAGGGGTTCGAGAGGTGGGGCACCGGGGACTGGTCTTCGATCTGTGCGCCACGCACGACCAACTTCGGGAGGTGACGGAGCTCGTCGACCAGTGTCCCGACACGCCGTTCGTGCTCGATCATTGCGGCAAGCCCGCGATCCACGATCGGGGCTTCGAAACGTGGAGCGCCGACATCACGCGGCTCGCGGCGCACGAGAACGTGTGCTGCAAGCTGTCGGGACTGCTCACCGAGGCGGGAGAAGCCTGGTGCCCCGAGGACCTCCTCCCCTACGCCGCGCGGGTGGTCGAGTGCTTCGGTCACGAGCGCGTGCTGTACGGCAGCGACTGGCCGGTCCTGACGCTGGCGGGAGATTATGGCACGTGGTACGGCTTCACGGAGCGGTTCACACGCGGATGGAGCGTCAGCGAGCGAAGCCGGTTCTACGGTGACAACGCGGCGCGCGTGTACGACCTGTGAAGGAGATCGAGAACAAGGTTGCGCTCGTAACGGGGGGCGGATCGGGCATCGGCCGGGCGATCGCGCTGCGTTTCGCCCGCGCGGCCGGGCGTGTCGCCGTGCTGGACGTGGCCGAGCCCGCGGCGCGGGACGTGGCGCGCGAGATCGCCGCCTGCGGGAGTGAAGGCCTCGCCGTTCCCTGCGACGTGAGCCGCCAGGCCGAGGTGCGGCGCGCCTTTGAGGCCGTCGCCGAGCGGTTCGGACCCGCGGACATCCTCGTCAACAGCGCCGGAATCGCACACGTCGGCACCGTGGAGCAGACGTCCGAGGATGACCTCGACCGGCTCTACGCCGTGAACGTGAAGGGCGTCTACAACTGCATGCGGGCGGCCGTCCTTCAGATGAAAGGACGCGGCGGCGTGATACTCAACATTGCGTCGGTGGCATCGACCGTCGGGATTCCCGACCGTTTCGCTTATTCGATGACCAAGGGCGCCGTGCTGACCATGACGTACTCGGTGGCGCGCGACTATGTGACGCAGGGGATCCGCTGCAACGCCATCGCGCCGGGGCGGGTCCATACACCGTTCGTGGACGGGTTCCTGGCCAAGAACTATCCCGGCCGGGAACGGGAGATGTTCGAACAGCTGTCCCAAACCCAGCCGATCGGCCGTATGGGACGACCGGAAGAAATGGCCGAGCTGGCGCTGTTCCTTTGCTCGGACGCGGCGGCGTTCATTACGGGCAGCAACTACGCGATCGATGGCGGTTTTGTCACCCTCAAAATGTGAGCGATGAAACTCATCCGATTCGGGCCTCCTGGTGAGGAGCGGCCCGGCCTGATCCTGCCCGACGGGCGGCGCATCGACGCCTCCGGGTTCGGCACGGACTACGACCAGACGTTTTTCGAATCCGACGGCCTCGCGCGACTGGCGCGCTGGGGGGCGCGTGCAGGCGCTGCGGCGCCCGCCCTCTCCGACGGCACGCGGCTGGGACCCCCGCTCGGCCGGCCGAGCAAGATCGTGTGTATCGGTCTCAACTATCGAGACCACGCGCGCGAGACGGGTCAGGAAGTCCCCAAAGAGCCGGTCATTTTCTTCAAGGCGACCAGCGCGATCTGTGGGCCGAATGACGACGTGGTGATCCCGAAGGGCGGATCGAAACTGGACTGGGAGGTGGAGCTGGCCGTCGTCCTGGGCCGCCGGGCCGCGTACGTCGAGCGGGACGAGGCGCTGGGCTGCGTCGCCGGGTACGTGCTGCACAACGATTACTCGGAGCGCGCCTTCCAGCTCGAGCGCGGCGGCCAGTGGGTGAAGGGGAAGAGCTGCGACAGCTTCGCGCCGCTGGGGCCGTTTCTCGCCACGCCCGACGAGCTCCGCGACGTGCACGATCTGCAGCTCTGGCTCAAGGTGAACGGCGAGACCAAACAGTGCAGCTCGACCCGCGAGCTGGTGTTCGACGTGCCGACGCTCGTGAGCTACATCAGTCAGTTCATGACGCTCCTGCCCGGCGACATCATCTCCACGGGCACCCCGGCGGGCGTCGGGTTGGGGCAGCGCCCGCCGCGCTACCTCGCGGCCGGAGACGAGGTGGAGCTCGGCATCGACGGGCTCGGCTCGGCGCGGCAACGCGTGCGCGCCTATGACGAGGGGCTCGAGGTTCGGGACTCGGGGCTCGGGATTCCGTGAGTCGTCCTAGCCCCGAATCCCGAGCCCCGACCCCCGAGACGAACATGCGTCTGATGGGGAAAGCAGCCGTAATCACCGGCGCCGCGAGTGGCATCGGACGGGCCAGCGCGCTGCGTTTCGCCGGAGCGGGCGCCCGCCTGCTCCTGGTGGACACGCAGGGCGCCGCCGGCGAGGAGCTGGTGCGCGAGATCGAGCGGTCGGGAGGGACCGCTCACTTCGTGTGCGGCGACATGGGCCGGCGCGCCGACAGCGAGCGCATGATCGACGCTTGCGTCGAGCGCTACGGCTCGCTCGACATCCTGTTCTGCAACGCCGGCGTCAATCTGCCGAAGGTCCTGACCCGGAGCTCCGATGAAGAGATTGAGCGCCTGCTGGACGTGAACGTGAAGGGCCCGCTCTACGCCGCGCGTCACGCCATCCCCATCATGCTGCGGCAGGCCGGCGGGGGAGTGATTCTCTTCACCGCCAGCAAGACCGGGCTCGTGGCGCAGACCGATTCACCGGTGTATTGCGCGTCCAAGGGGGCGGTGGTACTGCTCGCCAAGGCCCTGGCGCTCGACTACGCCGCGCACGGGATCCGCGTCAACGCGCTCTGCCCCGGGATCATCGACACGCCCATGCTGCGCCAGTTCGCGGAGGCGATGCCCGACCCCGCCGCCGCGTGGGCCGCGTACGGCGCCGCGCAGCCGTTGGGCCGGCTGGGCACCGCCGAAGAGTGCGCCGCGGCCGCGCTGTGGCTCGTCTCGCCCGAGGCATCGTTCGTGACCGGGGTCGCGCTGCCCGTGGACGGCGGCTTCACCGCGATGTGACCCCCGAGCCCCGAGCCCCGAGTCCCTATGCCCACTACCATCACCCATATCGACGCCCTGGACATCCGGTTCCCCACGTCGCGGGAGCGGGACGGCTCCGACGCCATGAGCCCCGACCCGGACTACTCCGCGGCGTACGCAATTCTCCACACCGATCGGCCCGACGGCCTGACAGGACACGGGCTCACGTTCACCGCCGGCCGGGGCAACGAGCTCTGCGTCGCCGCGATTCGCTCGCTCGCACCCCTGGTGCACGGTCTCACGCTCGAGCACATCAAGGACGACATGGCCGGATTCTGGCGCCGGCTCACGAGCGACTCGCAGATGCGCTGGGTGGGACCGGAAAAAGGGGTGCTGCACCTCGCCACGGCGGCCGTCGTGAACGCCGTGTGGGACCTCTACGCCAAGATCGAGCGCAAGCCGCTCTGGAAGCTGCTCGCCGACTTGAGTCCCGAGGCGCTGGTGCGCTGCATCGACTTCCGCTATATCACCGACGCGCTCACGCCGGACGAGGCCCTCGTGCTCCTGCGCCGGCACGCTCCCACGCGGGCAGCGCGAGAAGCGGAAATCCGCGCCACGGGCTACCCCGCATACACCACCTCGGCCGGCTGGCTTGGCTACCCCGACGACAAGATCCGCCGCTTGTGCCGCGAGGGCGTCGCGCGCGGCTGGTCGCACTTCAAGATCAAGGTCGGACGGGACCTGCAGGACGACATGCGCCGCGCCGCATTGGTGCGCCAGGAGATCGGGCCCGATCGCAAGCTCATGGTGGACGCCAATCAGGTCTGGGACGTGAACCAGGCCATCGCCTGGATGCATGAGCTGGCGCGGTTCGATCCCTGGTGGATCGAAGAGCCGACCAGCCCGGACGACGTGCTGGGCCATGCGACGATCGCCAAGGCGGTGGCCCCGATCGGCGTCGCGACCGGCGAGCAGTGCCAGAACCGCGTCGTCTTCAAGCAGCTGATGCAGGCCAAGGCGATTCAGTTCTGTCAGATCGACAGCTGCCGGCTGGGCGGCGTAAACGAGGTGCTGGCGGTGCTGCTGCTCGCGGCCAAGTTCGGGATTCCGGTATGTCCCCATGCCGGCGGTGTCGGGTTGTGCGAGTACGTGCAGCACCTCGCGATGTTCGACTACATCGCCGTCAGCGCCTCGCTCGAGAATCGCGTGGTGGAATACGTGGACCACTTGCACGAGCACTTTGTCGACCCGGTGGTGGTGCGCGACGGTCGCTACCTGGCGCCGACGGCCCCGGGGTACAGTATCGAGATGAAGCCGGAGAGCCGGGAGACATACCGCTATCCCGACGGAGCAGCCTGGAGATGATCGCGAAGGGAGGTCGGAGGACCGATGCCGCTTAGCCACCTAGTTCTGCTCGCCGTGATGATGCAGGCCCAGACGGCGGAGAGTCCCGCCGCTCGCGACGCCCGCATGAACTGGTGGCGCGACGCGCGCTTCGGGATGTTCATCCACTGGGGGGCCTACGCCGTCGCGGCCGGCACGTACAAGGGCGAGCGGATCCCGGGCATCGGCGAATGGATCATGAGCCGGGCGCACATCCCCATCCCGGACTACGAGGAGTTCGTCCGCCGCTTCAACCCCACGCGGTTCGATCCCGATGAATGGGTGCGGATCGCCAAGGACGCGGGGATGAAGTACATGGTCATCACGTCGAAGCACCACGACGGGTTCGCCATCTTCGACTCGAAGGTCTCGCGCTACGACATCGTCGATGCAACGCCGTACCAGCGGGACGCGCTCAAGGCGCTGGCGCAGGCGGCCCACCGCGCAGGCCTGCGGTTCGGCGTCTATTACTCGATCATGGACTGGCACCACCCCGATGCCCAGGGCCCGAACGCACCCGAATACAATTCACGCACCTGGAGCAATCCCGATTTCGGTCGCTACGTCGAGACGTATATGAAGCCGCAGCTCAAGGAGCTGCTCACGCAGTATCCCGAGATCGACGTGCTCTGGTTCGACGGCGAATGGATCGCCGACTGGAACGACGATCGCGGGCGGGATCTCTACAACTACGTCCGCGCGACCCGCCCGAGCCTCATCGTGAACAACCGGGTGGGGCACACTCGTCAGGGACTGAGCGGCCTGAACCAAGCGGGACAGATCGGGCTGGGCGACTTCGGGACCCCCGAGCAGCAGGTGCCACCCACGGGGCTTCCCGGTGTCGACTGGGAAACCTGCATGACGATGAACGACACCTGGGGCTACAAGTCGTACGACGACGACTGGAAGGACACGCGTACCCTGCTCCGCACGCTGATCGACGTGGCCTCGAAGGGCGGCAACTTCCTGCTGAACGTCGGGCCGACGGCGGACGGCGTGATCCCCGGCCCGATCGTATCGCGGCTGCGTGAAATGGGCGAGTGGATGAAAGCCAACGGCGAGGCGGTTTACGGCACGACCGCGAGTCCTTACGGCCTGCCCGCGTGGGGGCGCTACACGGCCAAACCGGGCAAGCGGTACGCCCACGTGTTCGACTGGCCCAAGGACGGCCGGCTGGCGCTGACCGGCATCGCCGAGCGGCCGCTTTCGGCGTCGCTGCTGGCCGACGGGACGCCGCTCACGATCGAGCGCGCGGACTCGGGCTTCGCGATCCAACTGCCTCGGGTCCCGCCGAGCACGATTGCAACGGTGATCGAAATGCAGGTTGGGGGCTTCCGATGAAGGCCGCCGTTCTCTGCGACGTCGGCCGGATCGAGATACGGGAGGTCCGGTGCCCGGATCCCGGGCCCCGGGAAATCCTGCTGCGCGTCGCGGCGGTCGGACTGTGCGGCACCGACTGGCACCTCTTCGCGGGGCACGGCAATTACCACCGCGACGAGCGCGGCCGGCCGATTCCGCTCGCGCGCGAGCCGCAGATCCTGGGGCATGAGATCGCGGGTATCGTAGAAGAAACCGGCGCGGACGTGCACGACCTGCGGCCCGGCGATCGCGTCGTGGTCGATCAAGGACGGAGCTGTGTGAGCGAAGGGCGCTCGCTGCCGTGTGAATATTGCGCCAGCGGCGACTCGCATCAGTGTGAGCAGTATCAGGAGCACGGCATCACCGGCCTGCCGGGCGGACTGGCCGAATACCTGGCCATCCCGGCGGTGAACGCGGTGCGCATCGAGGGCGCGCTCGACGCCGCCACGCCCGCGCTGACCGAGCCGCTGGGGTGCGTGGTGCACGCGTCGGACGTGCTGCTGCGGACACCGGCGCGCTACGAGCTGCAGGGCGGCAAGGCCGGCAAGGCCGGCAAGGGGCGGCACGTGCTCATCTGCGGGGCGGGCCCCGCGGGTCTCTTGTGGGTGCAGTACCTGCGCAACGTGCTGGGCTTCGACGGTGTCCTGCTCGTCACCGAGCCGAGCGCCGCCAAGCGCACCCTGGCCGAGCGGTTCGGGGCGGAGACGATCGACCCGACGGCGGCGGATCTGGTGGACGCGGTGCTTGCCCGCACGTGCGGCCGCCGGGTGGAATTGCTGGTCGAGGCCACGGGATCGGGAACGATGCTCGCGTCCATCGCGCCGCTGGTGCGCAAGCAGGCGACGGTGCTGTTGTACGGGCACGGCCATGCGGGGGTGGACGTGAGCGTGCTGAGCCAGCTCCAGTTCCGCGAGCCCGTGCTGCTCTCGCCGGTCGGGGCATCGGGCGGCCACGAGCCCGACGGCCGGCCCTCCACCTACGTGCGCGCGCTGCGGTTGATCGAGCGCGGCCGGGTGGACGTGGCTCCGCTGATCACGCATCGGTACCGCTCGCTCGACCAAGTCCCCGGCGCGTTCGCCGGGGATTACGCCGCCCCGGACTACATCAAGGGAGTAGTGACTCTGTGAGATCCTTCACGTCCACGGTCCTGTGCGCCGCGCTGTTGGCGGGCTGCAGCCGCTCCGGCTCCGACAAGGAGCTCGCGATCGCCGTCATTCCCAAGGGCACGACGCACGAGTTCTGGAAGAGCATCCACGCCGGCGCGATCCAGGCTGCGCGCGAGCTCTCGGCCCAGGGAACGCCGGTGCGCATCGTTTGGAAGGGACCGTTCCGCGAGGACGACCGCGAGCAGCAGGTGCAGGTCGTGGAGGGGTTTCTCAGCCAGGGCATCCGCGGGATCGTGTTGGCCCCGCTCGACAACCGCGCCCTGGTGCGTCCGGTGGAGGAGGCGCAGCGGGCGGGCGTGTCCACGGTCATCATCGACTCCGGTCTCGAGTCGGACGTCCCGATCAGCTTTGTGGCGACGGACAACCGCAAGGGCGGGCGCATGGCTGCGGACCGGCTGGGCGAGGTGCTGGGCGGTCGCGGCAAGGCGCTGCTGCTGCGCTACGCCGAAGGCTCCGCCTCCACCACGGACCGGGAAGCCGGCTTCCTCGAGGAGCTGCGCTCCCGCTACCCGAGGGTCGAGCTGGTGTCGACCGATCAATACGCGGGGCCGACGCGCGAGACCGCCAAGCAGGCGTCCGAGAACCTGCTCAACCGCTACGGCGGCGTGCTGCAGGGGATCTTCACCCCCAACGAATCGTCCACGATCGGCATGCTGCTCGCGTTGCAGGACATCGGCAAGGCCGGCAAGGTACGATTCGTGGGCTTCGACGCGAGCAGCATCCTCATCGACGCGGTGCGCAACCATCAGCTCGACGGCGTCGTGGTGCAGAACCCCATGCGCATGGGGTACCTGGGCGTGACGGCGATGGTCGACCACCTGCGGGGCAAACCGGTCGAGCGCCGCATCGACACCGGGGTCATGCTGGTCACTCCGGCGAACCTCGACTCCGCCGCGACGCAGGAGCTCATCCACCCGCCGATCGCGCGTTATCTCACAGCGCCATGACCGCGCTGCTCGAGATTCGCGACGTCGCCAAGCGATTCGGAGCGACTAGGGCGTTGGATGGCGTGGATCTCACGCTCTCCGCGGGCGAGGTGCACGCCTTGATCGGGGAAAACGGCGCGGGCAAGAGCACCCTCATGAACATCCTCGCCGGCGCCGTCCGGCCCGATCGCGGCGCGATGCAGGTCGACGGCCGGCCGTACGCGCCGGCCGGTCCCAGGGACGCGCGCCACCGTGGCGTCGCGCTCATTCACCAGGAGCTGTGCCTCTGTCCCCACTTGAGCGCGGCCGAGAACATGCTGCTCGGTCTCGAGCCGGCCAGGGGGCGGGGCGGCTGGGTGGACCGGGATGCGGCGCGGCGCCGCACCGTCGCGCTGCTCGAGCAGTTCGGGCGTTCCGGGCTCCATCCCGAGGCCCGCGTGGGCGACCTGCCGCTGGCGGCGCAGCAGGTGGTGGAGATCTGCCGCGCCCTCGCGGCCGACGCGCGCATCGTCCTGATGGACGAGCCGACCAGCAGCCTGCAGCGCGAGGACGTG
>DATNOR010000083.1:0-6207 GCA_035601235.1 Gemmatimonadales bacterium | reverse complement strand
TCTGAACACCACGCTCCACCTCCGCGACCTGAGCCGGCGTATCGGCGGCGTGCTGCGCGGTCCCGACTGGCGGGCGTTCGGGGTTACGCTCGGGGCCGGCGTCGCGGCGGGCGCCGCCGCCGTCGGGGCGGCGCACCTCACCACCGGTCTCGGGCCGGTGCCCCGCGGGGGGCTCGTGCTCGCTATCTTTGCGATGGTGTACGGCGCGCTGACGCTGCTCCTGAAGCATCCCGACGCCATCCGCACATGGGAATCCCTGACCGCCTCGCACGCACGCTAGACGCCCTCCCCGACAAGCCCGGCGTGTATCTGTGGAAGAGCGCAGCCGGTGAGACGCTCTACGTGGGCAAGGCGAAGAGCTTGCGCGCCCGGGTGCCCAGCTACTTCGGTCCCGACGGCGGCGCCACGCCGGAGCGGGCGGCGCTGGTGGGGCAGATCGCCGACCTCGAGACGATCATCGTCCCGAACGAGGCCCAGGCGCTGCTGCTCGAGAACAATCTCATCAAGGAGCACCAGCCGCGGTTCAACATCCGTCTCACCGACGACAAGAGCTACCCGCGCATTGCCGTGACGCTGGGAGAGCCGTTCCCGCGGGTGCTGGTGGTGCGCCGCGTGGCCATGGCGGGCGCGCGCTTTTTCGGGCCCTACACCGACGTGGCCACGCTGCGCCAGACGCTCCGGATCATCCGCCGCATTTTCACCGTCCGCTCGTGTCATTGGGATCTGCCAGGCGACGCACCCGCCCGCCCGTGCCTCGACTACCACATCGAGCGGTGCCGCGCCCCGTGCGTGGGCTACCAGAGCGAGGCCGAGTACCGGCGGATGATCGACGACGTCGTGGTGTTCCTCGAAGGCAAGACCGTGGACGTGCGCATCCGGCTGCGCGAGCGCATGCAGCAGGCGTCGCAACAGCGCGATTTCGAGCGGGCCGCCCAGCTGCGTGACGCACTGAAATGGCTCGACCAGCTGGAGCAGCCCCAGGCGGTCGAGCTGATCGGACGCGGCGACGCGGACGCCGTGGGGCTGGCGCGCGACGGCGACGACGTGTGCGGCGTGGTGCTGCGCGTGCGCGATGGCAAGCTGATCGCGCGCGACCACTGGTTCCTCGAGAACGCGGAGCACGAGACCGAAGGCGCGATCCTCGCCGCGTTTCTGGTGCGCTGCTACCTGCCGCTGGAAGTGCGGGCGAAGCGGGCGCTGCTGCCGTTCCCCCCGGACGATCTCGCCTCCCTCGCCGAGCTCGCGCCCACGGTGGACTGGCACGTGCCGCAACGCGGCAGCGACGCCAAGCTCGCCGAGCTGGCGGACCAGAACGCGCGCTATCTGCTCGACGGCCTGAAGATCGAGAGCTTCGACATCGAGGAGCGAGCGGCCGATCCCGTGTTCGCGCTGGGACGCGATCTCGGGCTCGCGGCCGTGCCGCGCGCGTTCGTGTGCATCGACATCTCGACCAATCAGGGGCGGGACACGGTGGGCTCGCTGGTGTGGTTCGAAGCGGGCCGCCCCAAGAAGGCGGAGTACCGGCGCTTCCGGATCCGAGGCGCCCCCCAGGACGACTTCGCTGCGGTACACGAGGTCGTGACGCGCTATCTCACCCGCCGCCGCGCCGAAGACAAGCCGCTGCCCGATCTCATGGTGATCGACGGCGGGAAGGGACAGCTGGGCGCGGCACTCGATGCGGCCCGGCGCGCCGGTCTGGAGCAGCTGCCGATCGTGAGTCTCGCCAAGCGCGAGGAGGAGATCTATCAGCCGGGACAGGCGGAGCCGCTGCGCCTGTCGCGCCGCAGCCCCTCGCTCAAGCTGCTGCAGCGTGCCCGTGACGAGGCGCATCGCTTCGCCGTGAGTTACAGCCGCCAGCGGCGCTCCCGGCGCACCATCACCTCCGAGCTGCTGGCCATTCCCGGGATCGGGCCGGGTCGCCGGCGGGCATTGCTCGAGCGATTCGGCTCGCTCGCGGGAGTGAAGACCGCGACGCCGGCGGAGATCGCGGCCCTTCCCGGATTCTCCGCCAAGCTCGCGGAGCGCATTCTGGATCGGTTGCATGTCCGTGCGTGAGGCAGTGCAGGTAGGGAGGCTCCCCTGGTCGCTCGAGTGCTCCTCCTGCGGCAGAACGCGCGCGGCGGGGGGACTGGCCGGCGTGTGCGACTGCGGCCAGCCGTATCTCGTGCGCTATGCCTCCGCCGCGCCGCCCGATGTGAAGTCGCTGCTCGCGGAGCGCGACTGGACCATGTGGCGCTACCGCGAATGGCTGCCGCTCTCGGACGGCGAGCAGCCAGTGACGCTGGGGGAGGGCGGCACGCCCCTCTTGCCGGTGCCGCGGCTCGCCGCGAGGCACGGTCTCTCTCAATTATGGGTGAAGGACGAAAGCACCAACCCGACGGGCTCCTTCAAGGCGCGCGGCCTCGCCGCCGCGGTCACGCGCGCGGTGCGGGCGGGCGCCAAGTCATTTGTGGTCCCCACCGCGGGGAACGCCGGTGTCGCCCTCGCCGCTTATGCCGCTCGCGCCGGTGTGCCGGGACGGGTATATGCGCCGGCCAGCACGCCGGCCACGATTCTCTCCCAGATCAGGAGCTTCGGCGGCGATCTGGTCCTGGTGGAGGGACACATCGGCGACTGTGGTGCGGCCGCTCGTGCCTTCGCGGCAGAGACGGGGGCGGTGGACGTGTCCACGTTGCGCGAACCCTATCGAATCGAAGGAAAGAAGACGTTGGGCCTCGAACTGGCGGAGCAGCTCGGCTGGACGCTGCCCGATGCGATCGTCTATCCCACCGGTGGCGGCACGGGCCTCATCGGCATGTGGAAGGCATTCGGCGAGCTGACGCGCGCGGGTTGGCTCCGCGGGACGCCGCCGCGCATGTTCAGCGTGCAGGCCGCTGGGTGTGCCCCGGTGGTGCGGGCGTTCGAGGCCGGCGACGACGCCTGCGCCGCCTGGCCCGATCCGTCGACCGTCGCCGCCGGCTTGCGGGTGCCGCGCCCGCTCGGGGATCGCCTGATCCTGCGGGCGCTGCGGGAGAGTGGCGGTGCCGCCGTGGCGGTGACCGACAACCAGCTCCAGGCGGCGGCGCGCGAGCTCCAAGCAGAAGGGATCGACGCCTGCCCCGAAGGAGGGGCGGCTTTGGCCGGCGCGCTGGAACTCGAGGCGCGCGGGCTGATCCAAGGTGGCGAGCGCGTAGTGGTGTTCAACACCGGGGCCGGGTGGCTCTACAGGTCCTAACCCGTTAATATTCCGCCGCTTCGCGAAGCTATGCGCATCGCCATATTGGACCCCTCCGCCGGCATCTCGGGCGACATGACCCTGGGAGCGCTCCTGTCCCTCGGCGTGCCGTCAGCGTGGCTCGAGGGGTTACCCGGCCGCCTGGGACTCGCTGGAGTAGGGGTCAGCGTGCGCGATGTGGCGCGCTGCGGCGTACGGTGCACGCAGGTCGAGTTCGCTATCCCTGAGCAGCCCCACGGGCGCCATGTGGGGGACTTGGTGCGCCTGGTGGAGCGGGCGCCCGTGTCGGAGTGGGTGCGGGAGCGGGCGGTGCGGGCGTTCCGGCTGGTGGGCGAGGCCGAGGGGCGTGTGCACGGCGTGGCTCCGGAGGAGGTGCATCTGCACGAGGTCGGGGCGGTGGACGCTGTGCTCGACATCGTCGGTGCGATCGAGGGGTTCGAGCAACTGGGCGTGGAAGCGATCTACTCGTGGCCGGTGGCCGTGGGCCGCGGCTGGATCGAGGCGGCGCATGGCGCGCTTCCGGTCCCCGCCCCCGCGACGGCCATCCTGCTGGAAGGCCTCGAGCTGGCGGGGGGTGGGGGCGGGGGCGGCCCAGTGGAAGGGGAAGCCACCACGCCCACGGGAGCGGCGCTGGTGCGCGTGCTGGCGGCCGGCGCGCCGCCCGAGCGGTGGCGCCTCGTGAAGAGCGGGTGGGGGGCGGGGCAGCGGAACCCCGGGCGCTACCCCAACGCGTTGCGGGTGCTCGTCGCGGAACAGGCGGCCGAAGCCGGTCGGGTGACGCTCGTTGCCACCGATCTGGACGACATGAGCCCCGAGTACGTGGAGCCGTTGCGGCAGGCGCTGGTCGCCGCCGGGGCACTGGATGTGCAGACCTGGCCGGTGCAGATGAAGAAGGGCCGTTCCGGGTTTCGGGTGGAGGTCGTGGCCCCCGAGGAGCTGGGTGAGGCGGTGACGGCCGCGCTGTTCCGCCACAGCACGACCGCGGGAGTGCGTCGCTGGGTGGCGGAGCGGGCCACGCTGGCGCGGCGCCAGGTGACCGTGGAGCTGGCTCCGCAGGTCGCTGTCCGAGTGAAGGTGCTGGAGCAGCCTGACGCGGACGGCGTGCGGGTCAAGCCCGAGTACGAGGATGTTCTCGCGGCCGCCCGGGCGTTGGGCCGGCCGCCGCTGGAGGTGGCCCGGGTCGCGCAACGCGACGCCGAGGCGCTGGTTGCCAAATCGAAGGAGTGATCATGAGCGTGCAGCGGTTCATCGGCCTTGTCGGGTGGATTTGTACCGCCGGTGCGGCGCCCCTCGCGGCGCAAACCGGGATCTGGCTCCCTGCGGGGTGCGACATCAAGCCGGGGCACCAGCTGGTGAACAGCGGAATGCAGTCGCTCAGGAGCGCGTTCTCCACCAAGTTCGCGGACCAGAAGGCCAAGGATCTCAAGGACGCCGAGCGCTCGCTCACCCAGGCGGTGACCAGCGGCAAGCAGGAGAAGAATCCGGCCGCGTGGTACTATCTGGGGCGCTACTACCTGATGGTGGATGACCTCGCGGGCGCGGACTCGGCGCTCTCGAAGGCCCTGGCGCTCGCGCCCGCCTGCAAGGAGGACATCGGGCTGTACCGACGCCAGGCATGGGTGCCAGTTTTCAACGCCGGAGCGGGAGCGTGGCAGGCGGGGAAGAACGACTCGGCGATCGTGGCGTTTCGGCGCGCCAATCAGATCTATCAGGCAGAGCCGCTGGGCTTCATCTATCTCGGGGACCTGTTCGTGAGCCGCCCGGAACCCGATTCGGCGCTCAAGCGGACGGACGCGGCGAAGTACCACACGGACTCGCTCGTTTATGCGGCTCGCCTGGACTCGGCGGTGAAGTACTTCAGGCTGGCCGTGCCGGCGGCCTCTGATCCGAAATACGCCAAGGATCGCCACGAAGCGTTGCTGAACGTGGCGCGGGTGTATCATGGTGCGGAGCGTTACGCCGAGGCCGCGGCCGCGTACCACGAGTTTCTGGCGGCCTACCCCACCGACATCCCGGGAACCGCCAATCTCGCCGAACTGTACCTGCGCGCCAACAAGGTGGATTCCGCCGTCGCGCTGTACAATCGCGTCCTCGACCACGCCGACTCGGCCACCGCGGAGGATCTGTTTGCTGCTGCGCGCTCACTGCTGAGCGCCATTGCCTCGTCGCCGGACACAGCCGTCATGGACGCCGACTGCGCCAAAGCCGCGAAGAAAAAGAGCCCCGTGCTCACGGCGCGCCAAGTGGCGGCGCGGTGCGCGCCGGCGGCGGCCGACACCATGCGCAAGTACCACGCGCTCGTCGACCCGCAGTACCGGCTGGTGGCCAAGACGTACGAGGCTGGCCTCACGAAGAATCCGTATTCTCGGGACGCGCTGTATAACCTCGCCGGCGTCTCATACACTATCGGCGACACGGCGAACGTGCTGGGGCTCGCCCAGCGGCTGTACGCCCTGGACCCGTTGAACCGCTCGTCGCTCGCCAAGCTCGCGGGTGGATGGCAGCTCAAAGGCAACAAGGACTCGGTGCTGTACTACCTGACGATCGCCGATTCGCTGCCGGTGGAGATCACCGTGTCGAGCTTCACACCGACGGAGAAAGGGGCGACACTCGACGGGCAGATGACGAATTTCCGGCCCAAGGCGTCGCCGCCACTCAAGATCACGTTCGATTTCCTGGATGCGAAAGGGAACGTGGTGGCGACGCAACCCCAGGACATCCCGGCCCTGGAGCCGAGCGCCAGCCAGGGATTCAAGCTGAAGGTCGAGCAGCCGGGTGTGGTAGCCTGGCGATACAAGCGCGGCTAATGGCGGTGCGGCTTTTGGTTTGGCGGACGGGCATGTAAATTGCGCTGCAGCGGATTGACGCCTCGCAGGCGCGGGCGTGCGGTGATTATGGTTTTGCACCAGGGAGAGTTTGCGGGCGTAATTCAGGGGTAGAATGCCAGCTTCCCAAGCTGGACGTCACGGGTTCGAATCCCGTCGCCCGCTCTC
>DATNOR010000082.1:0-2049 GCA_035601235.1 Gemmatimonadales bacterium | reverse complement strand
TCAGGATCGACCCGGAGCTGTGCGTCGCGTGTCTGGCTTGCGTGCGCGTCTGCCCCTCCGATGCGGTAGCGGTCGAAAACGAGAAGGTCTGGATTGTGGACGACGCCTGCATGCGTGTCGGCCTCTGCCTGACTGCGTGCCGCCACAAAGCCATCATTGCCGTCGGTGACGCGACACGGGCGCTCGAGTTCGCCCTCAGCCACCAGGCCGTCCTCATCCTGTCGGTCGAGTCGGCGGCCTGGTTCTATCCGTCGACGCCCGAGCAGGTCGTCAACGCCTGCTACGCGGCCGGGTTCGGGGTGGTACATCGCGGCGTGCTGGGGGACGAGCTGGTGGCCAAGCAGTACCTCGACCTGTGGGCCGAGGAGGAGTGGGGGAGCCGCACCGTGCTCCGCAGCACCTGTCCCGTCATCGTCGAGACGATCAAGAGCCAATACCCGGAGTTGATCCCCTATCTCGCCCCGGTCGCGACGCCGATCGAAGCCGAGGCCCGCTATCTCAAGCAGATGTACGGTAAAGACACGCCCATCGTGTATACGGGCGTCTGCCTGACGGAGGGGGGCCAGGATGTCGATGCCGCCATCACCCTGGCCGAGTTGGAGGGGATCTTCAAGAAGCGCGGGGTCAAAGTGCAGGACCAGCCGCTGTTCTTCAGCCGGATCCCCGAGGAGCGGCGCCGCTACTGGAGCACCGCGGGCGGACTGCCGCTCGAGCTATTAAAGGAAGAGCGGCACGCGAGCCGCCGGTTTCGCAAAGTCCGGGGCCTCGGCGCCCTGGAAGGCATCGCCCGGGCGGTCGCCGTGGACCGGATCCAGCTCGGGTTCGTCGACATCCTCCCCTGTGAAGGCTGTCTCGACCACCCCCTGCTGGGCCCCAAGGAGGAGCTGTTCCGGCGCCGGGAGATCGTGGGGGCGACCGAGCCCGCGCGCGCACCGGCACCGGTCATTGTCGAGGGGTTCACCGTCCAGCTGGGCTCGGCGTTCGCGATCGAGGTCAACGGCGCGGGGCCGTCCGTCCAGGCGGTGGAGGATATCCTCGATCAGATCGGGCTCGCGCCCAACGGGCGGAGCTGGGACTCGGGCGCCTGCGGCTACACGACGTGCCAGGAGTTTGCCGTGGCGGCGGCGCAGGGGCGGACCACGCTCAAGTCGTGCCCCCGCTACCTCGAGCGCCAGGCAACGCTGGCGCAGCAGCAGGCGGCGGTGGATGCGCTGACCGGCCTGGCGTCGTTCCGGGTGCTGCGCGACCGGTTGGCTAACGAGGTAGCGCGCTGCCACCGTTCGGGCGATCATTTTGCGGTCCTGTTCCTCGATATCGACAACTTCAAGCAGGTGAACGACCGCTACGGGCACGAGGCGGGCAATATCGTGCTGCGCGAGACGGCGCGGCGCTGCAACGCCCACATCCGCTCCACCGACGTGGCGGGCCGCTATGGCGGCGACGAGTTCGTTGTGGTATTGGTAGGGACGGGAGAAGAGGGTGCGCGCGGGGTGGCGGAGAAGATGCGCGTGTCGGTCGAAGAGGTCGGGGTGGGGATGGGCTATCCGCGGGGCTTCGTAACGGCGAGCATTGGCGTTGCACAATATTCGAGAGATCACAAGGAAGAGGATGTACTGGTCGCCGCGGATCGCGCGCTGTATCGAGCCAAGGCCGCGGGACGCAATCGGGTTGCCACTAGCAGCGAGGCGGAGGAGCAGTCCACCTGACAGCCAATTCGTCCCCAGTGCCGGATCAGCCTAACCTGCCGCTCGGCGGCGGGACCACTCCCGATCCCTGGGGGATGAAGCGGGTCGAGAACCTGATCACCGCGCTGACGGGCGTATTGTCGGCGCGGGTGGTCGTGACGCCGCTCGGCGAGGTGAGCGAGGTGCACGTCCTCACCAAGAGCGACATCGCGCCGAAGCAGATGGTGCGCAACATCGAGTCGGCGCTGATGGCGCAGCTCGGCTTCAAGATCGATCACCGCAAGATCAGCGTCGCGCAGACCGCCGACGTGCGGCCGATCGAGGCGTTGCAGGAAGAGGCGATCAGCGAGCGCGCCAAGCGGCG
>DATNOR010000081.1:0-7659 GCA_035601235.1 Gemmatimonadales bacterium | reverse complement strand
TAGCGACTTCGGATTCTCCGCAACACCCTCGGATGGGACGATGCCCGCCGGGACTTTTCATCCAACTCGGCACCGGCGGCGTGGACACGGGCGCCGGCTTCGGAGCGACTCGCACTAGCGTCAGCCTCGCCGCCGACGCCGCTCCAGGCTGCCGTGGTCATCCTCGAGTGCTAGAGACTTCGCCGCGTCCATCCTTTGCGGCCACGAAGTCCGCGATCCGCGAGATGGTCCGGAAGCGATCGAGCTCGAGATCATCGTGCGACACCTGAATGCCGAACTCCACCTCGAGCTGCGCCAGGAATTCCACAAACATGAGCGAGTCCAAATAGCCGGTGTCGATCAGGTCCGTCTCCGGCGACGGGACCTCGAGGTGGAACTGCTTAGCTAACAGCGCGGAGATCTGACGGGTGAGCGCGTTGGTGCTCGGCATTCGAGACGTCCTGATGTTCGGTCGCGAGTAGGTCGAAGAAGAGGCGATCCAGTGGGCGGCCGTCGATATAGTGACACCGCCGCTGCCGGCCGATGTAGCGGAAATGGAGCCGCTCCAGGACGCGCTGCGCCGGGATGTTGGTCTCGACGGTCCACGCGTTTACTGCCTCGAGCCCCAGTTCTTTGAAAGCCAACGTCAGCAGCGCCGAGCATGCCGGCAGCGTAGAGCCCCCGTATCGTTTGTTGCCGAGCACGGCCCAGATCGAAGCAGTCTTGAAGGTCCGGTCGACGTTGGTGAGGCCGACCACCCCCGCCGGCACATCCCCGTCGTCCGCGGTATAGATGCGGAACTCGTGAAGGGCGCGCTGCGTCATGACCCTGAGCGAGACCGGAGTGAGCCGCTGCACCCCGTTTCCGAAGTCCAGCCACTTATAGTTGTCGTACTTGCTCAGCCACCCGGCGACCAGCTCGATCGCCTCGGCGCTGTCCAGCGGCAACAGCTTCACGGCTGATACACGCTCGGTCATTGGGCCACTAGCTCCAGGGCTCGTTGGAAGGCGCTTGCGCCACACGTCGGGCGAACGTCGCAGCGTCGCCGTCACAGGACTGGGGGCAGGTCGAGAAGATTTCGACGCTCATTGCTGTGCACGTGCTGCATGGAGGGTGCCATGGGGTGGGTCGGCCCGACGCAGCACGTGAGGCGCCGAGCAGGCAGCGGCCCGTGGCCCCAGCGCCACGACCTGTGGTGCCGCTCCCTCCGAGCCGCGTGGTCCAAGCATTGCAAACTGAAGCGGCGAGTCCCTGTGTGGAGGAGCCTCGTGTTACGCACATCAGGTCGAAGGCTGTTGGTCGCGATGACGGCGACGCTGTTCGTGGCAAGCGCGTGCGACGATCCCCCAAGTCCCGAGCCGGTGGCAGCGCTCCTGATGCCGACATACCCACTTGGCGTCGCAGTCGGCACCGCGGGCGTCGCGCTCGACCCGGACGGTTACGCTGTCTGGGTGGACGACTCCCTGAGTCAGCCGGTCGACGATAACGGAGCCCTCACCTTCAACGTGCCGTCCGGCGCGCACGAAGTGGCCCTGTACGGCGTGGCGGCGAACTGCAAGGTGGGCGGCTTTAACCCGCGGATGGTGTACCCCGGCTCGGACCTGGTGGCGGCCACGGCCTTCACGGTGACCTGCATGTCACAGGGCGACGTGTACGTCTCGACCAGCACGACCGGCGTCGATCTCGATCCCGACGGCTACACCGTCACCGTAGACGGTGGCGCGAGCCAACCGATGGCGAGCAACGGCACCGTCACGTTCACCGGAGTGGCGGCGGGGAGCCACACGGTCGCCCTCTCCGGAATCGCGGGGAATTGCAGCGTCACCAACGCGAATCCCCAGACCGTCACGGTGACGGCCGGCGCGACGACGGGGGCGCCCTTCTCGCTGAGCTGCGCCCCGACCGGGAGCGGCAGCGGCAACCTGACGATCGAGACGAGTACCACCGGCTCGAACCTCGACTCCGATGGCTACAGCCTGACGGTTGACGGGACCACCAGCCGGCCGATCGTGACGAACGGCAGCGTCACCGTCGCCGTGGCGGCGGGTGCACATCCCGTCGCACTGTCGGGGGTGGCCGCGAATTGCGTCGTGGGCGGCGCGAATCCCCGCACGGTGACCGTGCCGGCGGGCGGGACCGCCACCACGACGTTCGCCGTGACGTGCAACGCGCAGCTGCCTCCCCCCGAGGTGAGCGGCCAGGGCCAGATCGGTATGGGGCCTGCGACGCCCGGGGACAGCGTGCTGACTTTCACCTTCGACCTACGGGCCGACCTCACTGGGCGCTTCACCGCCACCGATTACGGTGACATCCATCCGTCGGGTACTCCGGCATCGATCACCACCGATCCCGCGACCGACCCCGCCACCTCGATCACGGCGTACCGCAACAGCTCGAGCGCCTGCGGTGACCCGAGCCGCGGAGTGGAGGTCGACGCGGTCGGCCGCGAAGACGAGGGTCAACTTGTCAGTTACACGGTGCAGCTGTGCGACAATGGACCGGCGGGGAGCGGCAGCGACTTCTGGAGCATTTTCCTTCCGTCGGAAGGGTACGGGCACTCCGGCAGCGTGACGAGTGGGGACATCGTAAAGCAGTGATTGCTAGTGGACTGCGCGCTGTCCGTGCTCAAGCGGTTTTCAACCCGCCTGCCTTAGGAGAGCGGTGGCGCGAGTGGCGGGGCGGCTATCCGGCAGACGCCGAGCACGAGCCCCATTTGGTCGCCGCGCTCACCTGGCTTGCCCGGGCGCAGGACGCGACGCCGGACGGTGGAATCGCGCGTGGCTATAGCCTCGTCTGGCACCGCCGGTTCGGTCGCCGAGGCTGGGAGCCGGCGTATCCGGAGACCACGGGCTACATCATCCCGACCCTCTACGCTGCCGCTGCTCGCTTTGGGCGGCCCGACTTCGCAGCGCGCGCCGAGCGCGCCGCGCGGTGGGAGATCGCGATTCAGTTGCCCACCGGCGCGGTCCGCAGCGGCGTGATCGGCGAGCCGGAATCGCCCGCAGTGTTCAACACGGGACAGGTGCTCCTCGGCTGGCTGGCGGCGTTCGAAGAGACGGGGGACGGGAGCTTCGCCGAGGCGGCGTGCCGTGCCGCGCGCTACCTCGTCGCGATGCTCGACGCCGATGGGCACTGGCGCAGAGGGAACTCGCGCTTCGCCCGCCCCGACGCCACCCTCTACAATACCCGCGCGGCCTGGGCGTTAGCCGAGGCGGGAGCCCGGCTCGGAGTGGAGGCGTTCAGCAACGCTGCCGCCCACAGCCTGCGAGCTGCCGCCTCGCTCCAGGCCGGGAACGGCTGGCTGCCGCACTGCTGCCTGACCGATCCCGAGCGCCCGCTGCTGCATACGCTCGCCTACGCCATCCGGGGACTGCTCGAGGGCGGCCGCCTGCTGGGTGACGCGCGTCTGCTGAGCGCGGCGAAGGGCGCCGCCCGGGCCCTCGCCGGCACGGTGCGGGCGGACGGCTGGATGCCGGGTCGCTACCGCGCCGACTGGTCCGCCGCCGTGCGCTGGTCCTGTCTCACGGGCCAGGCGCAAATGGCGAACAACTGGATCCGCCTCGCCCAGATCACGGGGCAGCGCGAGTGGCTCGAGGCGGTGCCGGTCGTGCTGGGCTTTCTCAAGCGGACCCAGAGCCGGCGCAGCCGCGATCCGGGAGTGCGCGGCGGGATCAAGGGCGCCTGGCCGGTGGGCGGTGGGTACGGGACGTACGAGGTGCTGAGCTGGGCAACGAAGTTCTTCGCGGACGCGCTGATGCGGCATGAGGCAGTGGAGGCTCAGGGGTTGGGCGCGGTAGCTCCCGTTTCTCTGCTTGCCTGATGGCCGCAACTCCGCAGCGCAATTCCGTCGATCACGGCGGCGGGGGCGCAGCCCGCTGGCGCGGGAACAGGCCGCGGTCGGCCAGGGCGACCCCGGCGTCGTAGACCTCGCGCGCCCTCAACAGGACGAGCCGGACGCGCCCCACGCGCCGCTCGCGCCACGCCCGGCGCCGCTTCAGCTCGGCGACCAGTTCCGTCACGTCGTGGTCCAGGAGCGGGGAGAAGAGCCGTACGTTGGCGACGCGGACAATCCCGTCCTCGTCCTTCCAGCGGAGCGGGTACGCGGCGCGCGTCAATACGGGGAACGCGAGCCGCGGCTCGAGCTCCTCCACCACGAAGTAGCCGAACGTCATCGTGTTGGCGGGCACGCCGGCAAGGAGAATCTTGCCGTCGTGCTCGAGCAGCCTGCCGTAAGGCGTGTGCCGGCCGCACGGCGTGTCGGCCTGTTCGTGACCGGCGATGAGCGTCTCGGCCCGGCATCCCCACGCGGCGACGGAGTGTGTCGGATGGAGGCTGCGCGCCACGCCCGGCGCCCGGCGGAACAGCTCGGTGATCAGGCCCATCCGCGACACCGTGTGACGCGCATCGAAGACGGGATCGCTGCGCGCGTAGTCGATGGCGCTCCCCTGAAATGGAATGGTCGGCATCACGAGGGTACCCGTGGTGCCGACGGCGTCTAGCAGCACCCGGATGACCGCGTTCGGGCCGCTCTGAAATCCAGAGAACCGATCGAAGGCGCTATGGACCATGAGCACGTCGCCCGGCACCACACCCAGCCGCCCCAGAGCGCTCCGCAGGTCCGCCGGCGTGAACGCGAAGAACGTCCGGTAATAGGTGCGCAGCAGCTGCTGGAGGCGGCGTTTGACCGCCGGCGGTAGCGCCCGGCCGGCGACGGTACTGATCACCTCAGTCCACCGCGCTCGCGACGTCCAGGCGGCGCGGCGCCGTCCGCGTACGCCCCACTCCACTTCGCGCGATCGCGCTGGCGACACGTCGAGCCGCCGCGCCGCAGCCCGCCACGAACCGGTACAGCGGACCGAACGCGCGCAACGAGGTGATGCCGACGAAGTAGAGTCCCGGTATACTGCTCTCGAACCAGTGGTTCAGGATCGGATTCGCACCATCAGTCATGAGCTCGGCCCGGAGCGAGGCGTGCAGCATCGGCAGCCTGTTGATGTTCACTCGGAATCCCGTCGCCAGGAGCACGTGATCAGCACTCAGCCGCGCGCCGTCTGAGAGTGTGGCAGCGACTCTGCCGTTCGCCACGTCCACATTGGCCACCGTTCGGCCCTCGTGGAGCGCGATCTTGCCCAAGACTCTGGTCCGCAACCAATCGTTTGCTCCGGGCGGGTAACCGGCGTTGTATCGGTCCTTCCATGATTGGGGGAACCGGTAGAACAGGTAGGGCCGGTGGTCCCACACCCAGTTGACCCAACCAGGCGCGATCCCAGCGTCCGGGGCCAGCAGCCGTGCGAGCGCGCCGCGCGTTTCCGTCCGGTCGGGCGGGAGCCAGTTGATGGGCCGCCGCGATACGACCTGGACGGCGGCACCGGCCTCGTAGAGCAGGGCGGCGAACTCGATCCCACTCTGTCCGCCGCCGATCACGATGACGTCCCGCCCCGCGAAGCGGCGGAAGTCCCGGTGATCGCAGGAGTGCGAGACGAGTCCATCGGGGATCCTGGCGTACGGCTCCGGTCGATTGGCGTAGTAATACAGTCCCACGGCCATCACGACCGCCCCGCTTTCCACGTCGCGGCCGTCTTCGAGCGTCAGCACGAAGCGGCCGTTCCGGTACTCGACGGACGCAACGTACGTCTCTTCGACCCGTGGCACCGCCCGTTGCTGGAACCAGCAGCCGTAGTCAATGAACGCCTCGATGGGGAGCGGATAGACGCGGTCCCACTGTGACTCTGCGAAGAAGCGTGCGAAACCATACGCATGGCGCGGATCAGAAAGGTTGGTGGCCCACCAGTGTGAGCGCAGGAGCATGCCCCCGGGCATGTGCTCGCGCCACATCTCCAGCGTCCTGCCGAACACGGCGACCCGCAATCCCTGTCCGAGCAGATGCGCCGCCGTTGAGAGTCCGTAGGGTCCGGCGCCCACCACGGCCACGTCGTAGACGGTTTTCATGAATGACCCTTCCGCACGCGGGACGCGAACCGGTTCATCGCCTGGCGCGTGAAGTCCGTTGCAGCCCTGATTGCTGGCAGCGGATCGCTCCACGTGAAGTAGTCATAGGCCATCGGCTTGAGGAACGCGATCCCGAAATCCAGCAGCGCCCGGAGGGGTGACGTCACGCCGGGCCGGCCCCGCTCCCGCAGGGCGGCAAGCGTCGTCCCGATATCTCCCCCGAGGTGGCGCATCCAGCCGCCAATCCGATAACACGGCACCCGCTCGATGGGCCCGCCGCTTGCCCATTGATACAGGAGATTCGGAAAGTCCACGCCGGCGCGCACCGCGACCTCGACCGATGCCGAGAGCCGCGGGTTGATCTCCATCAGGTACGACACGCCCGCCGCGTCGCGGCGGAACTCAACCTCGGAGTAGCCCTCGAGGTCGATCTCCCGCACCAGCGCCTCGGCCTGGGGCCCGATATCGGGCGGCACGGCGATGCTCTGCCGTAGCACGGAAAGCCCGCCCAGGGGTGGATCCGTTCGCATAGCCCATTGTGCGAAGCGCGCGTACACCTCGCCGCGGGCATACAGAAAGCTCACCGCCTCGCGTCGCCCCGTCAGTAATTGTTGGATCAGGGCCGCCCCTCCGAAGCGCGTCACCGTCGCGACCGCGTGAAATGCCTCAGCCGGCGTGGCAACGAGTGTGGCTCCGAGCCGCAGGCCCTCTCGTCCGTTCCACAACCAGGACACGGATGGCTTGACTACCGCTGGCAGCCCGACCTTGTTCAGCGCCAGCGGCACACCCCCGACCTCGGTCACGACCACCCCGAGCGGGGCAGGGATGCCGAGGCGCCTCGCTGTCTCTAGCGTCCGCTCCTTGTCGACGGCGATCGCCAACGCATCCTCGTTCCCGAGTGCCAGGCGGACCCGTGGCTCCAGTCGCGCGCGAGACGCGCGCAGCAACGCGATCGTGGCATCGCTTGAGGCGATAAGCACGCGCGCCCCAGCCTGCTCCAGCCAGGCCTCGAGGTCCGCCAGGTAGGGGCCCGGCGCATCCTCGGGTGGGAGCACAACGCTCTGCCGACACCAGCGGGACGAAAGTGCTGGAGTCTTGTGGTGCCTGCCCGCGGCCGCCACGCGCAGGCCACGCCGACCGAGGGATCGCACAGCCACCAGCGACTGCCGCAGAGACGCGTCGAGCACTAGCGCGTCGAATGACATCGTCCCTTGGGCGGGGGGCAAGAACTGGGCCGCGCGGGAACGCGAGCAGCGCCAAGGGCTTGCTTTGAGCCAGTGCGCTCCCACGGGGAGCGCCGGGGCGGGCGCCCGCGCACCCAGGTGAGGCGTCCGGTCCCCGTCTACATCACGCAACGAGTGCGGCGAGCGTGCCTTTGTCGCGCGGCGGATAGATGAAGCGCCGTAATCTGGCGTCGACCACGGTCAACCGATGCGCATGGCTCAGCATACCAACGCCGCGAATGTCGTTGGCCCAATTCGGCTCGATCGAGCTGACTTCCTCTTCCCGATACTCCATTTCGCTCAGGGTGACCACGCGGTTGATCTTGACGGCGTACCCATCCCCGCGGGAACTGTCTCGCGACGGGCGGTACAGTTGCCCGCGGTGCTCGAATAGCCTGCCGGCGGGTCGTGAGCGTCGTACGTCGGATACGACCGGATTCTCCGGGTGGGCCGTCCAGTGCTTGGTCAGCGGGGTATCGGCGTAGAACAAGAACAGCTCATCACCAAG
>DATNOR010000080.1:0-20102 GCA_035601235.1 Gemmatimonadales bacterium | reverse complement strand
GTCGTAGCGCTGGCGCCGGCACAGCCGCCACGCCGCGACCATGCCGGCGACCACGAAGCACGCGGGCATGAGCCGGTACAGCAGGGAGCGTTTCATCCGGTCGGGCGCGGCCTCTTCGTGCGTCAGGCGCTCCCAGCGGCGGAGAAAATACCGGAACCGGTGCACGGGAATCCCGCTCACCACCTGGTCCGGGGCGCCCCGATACGAAGAAGTGAGCACTTCCACCTCGTGTCCGGCGGTCCGGAGTCGCCTGAGCAGCTCCACCAGCCAGGGGACGATCACGTCATCCGGGGAGCGCGGGAACGCCGTAACCACGTGGAGGATGCGCATGGAGGCTGCCCAAAGCTAAGACTTTCCAGCGGTTTCGAGCCATGGTAGTTTTCCGACCCATGGCCAATCGAATCGCCCCGGCGTCCCCCGAGCTCACCAAGTTCTACAGCGAACGCCACGACTGGCGCAATTCCGGCGAAGAGCGGATGCGGTTTCGCAAGCACATGCAGCTGGCGCAGGTACGCCCCGGCAGCGCGGTGCTCGACATCGGCTCCCGCAACGGCGATCTCCGCAAGTACCTCCCGCGCGACGTCAAGTATCAGGGACTCGACATCGCCCCCGAGTTCGCCGCCCCCGACATCTTGATCCACGACATCACGAGCGGGCTGCCGTTTCCCGACGCCTCGTTCGACTACGTCTTCATGGTCGAGGTGCTCGAGCACACGCCTACCGCATACAGTACGGCGGGCGAGATCCATCGTGTGCTGCGGCCCGGGGGCGTGTGGATGGTCTCCGTGCCCAATCCCTATCACGTGAAAGAGATCATCTGGAATCTGTTCCGCGTCCCGGACCGGCAAGGGCACATCTACAGTTGGACGCGCCAGACGATCAGCCGCTTGGGCGAGATGAACGGGTTCCGCCTCGTGGATTGGGGCGGCACGTACTTCTATCCACCGATTCCAGCGCCTTGGTGGATGCTCGCGCGGTCAGTCGCCTACAAATTCGTCAAGGCCTGAGCTGACAAACGCACGGCGGTGGCTCTGGGCCGCTCAGGGCCTCGTCACGCTGGCGGTCGTGGGCTTCGTCGCCCGCTCGATCGCGCGCAACTGGACGGAGTTCCGCTCGCTGCACATCGCGCTCACCGTCACACCGGCGTGGATCGCCGGCTCCGCTCTCACCGTGCTCGCGACCTACGCCATGCAAATCGAGTCCTGGCGCCGCATCCTGGCGGGGTGGCGTCAGCGCCTCCGCTTCGCCGCCGCGGCACGGACCTGGAGCCTGGCCAACCTGGGCCGCTACGTCCCGGGCAAGGTGTGGAGTGTTGCCGGCCTGGTGGTGCTCGCGCAGCGGGCGGGCGTCCAGCCGGGTCCGGCGGCGGCATCGGCGTTCGTCATCCAGGCCGTATCGCTCGGCAGCGGAGTGGCAGTGGTGGCCGCGGCGGCGCCCCATAGCGCCCCGCCGCTCCGTCTCGCGGCGGCAGGTCTCGTCGCCGTGGTGACTATCGGCGCGCTGGTGTGGCGCCCCACGGCCGCCTGGCTGGGTCGCCTGGTCAATGCCACGCCGCCGCTCGAGCCGCTCGCCCTCAGCGCCGTCCTCGCGGCCACGCTGCTGACCGTCCTGAGCTGGTGGACCTACGGAGCGGCCTTCTGGATGCTGGCCCGGGGCCTCCTCCCGGCCGCGCCCCTGCCACTCACCAGCGCCGTCGCCGCCTTCACGCTCGGCTATGTGCTCGGCCTCTTGGCCCTGTTCGCACCCGGTGGGGTGGGGGTGCGCGAGCTCGTGCTCATCGGCCTGCTCGCGCCGTTTTTGGGCTCGGGTGGCGCGCTCGCCGTGAGCCTCGCATCTCGCGTACTGCTTACCGTGTTGGAGGGCGCCACCGCACTCGTCACCTTCCCGCTGCGCCACCGTCCACAGGAGTCCGTTCCGTGAGCGATCCAGGGCCCGCCGCTGCGGCGCCTCCCTACGAGCCGGCACGCCCCACGGCGCTCGCTATGGTCGCCTTCGCCCTGTGGCCGGTGCTCCTGTCCTTGCCGATGCTCAGCGGGATGTGGCTCGCCAACCCTGTGAGCAGCGATCAGTACACGGCGGGCTTTTCATTCCATGCGTGGAGCGCCGATTGGTTCAATCGCACGGGGCACCTGCCGCTCTGGAATCCGGAGATCTTCGGGGGCCTGCCGTTCGTCGCCGCCGGCAGCGGGGACATTTTCTATCCCACCTGGCTGCTGCGCTTCGTGCTCCCGGTCACGACGGCGGGCAACCTGAGCTTCTTCGTGCACTACCCGCTCGCCGGGCTGTTCACGTACCTGCTGCTGCGACGCTTGCAGGTCGGGTGGACCGGTTCGGTGATCGGGGGGCTCGCCTACGAGCTAACCGGGTTGATCGCCTCGTACCCCTCGCCGGGACATGACGGCAAACTGTTCGCGTCCACCATGCTGCCGCTGCTGCTGCTCGCGCTCGTGCTGGCGCTGCGCGAGCGCCGCTGGAGTGGCTACGTGCTGCTCGCCGCGGCCACCGCGCTCTCGCTGCTCGGTCATTTCCAGCTGGCGTACTACTCGCTCATCGTCGCCGGACTGTTCGCGCTCTACTTGACGTTCGAGGAGGCGGCCGACAGCGGAGGAGGGGGAGGGGGAAAGGTGCTGCGGCTCGGGCTCGCGCTCGCGGCCGTGCTGGTCGGCTTTGGCGTCGCGGCGATTCAGATTCTGCCGTTCTTCGAGTACATCCCGTTTTCGCCCCGGGCGCAGGGCTACCACGGATTCGAGGGGTCGACCTCGTTCGCCATCCCGTGGAACCATGTCCCGGAGTTCTTCCTCAAGAACTTCGTGGGCCGGTCGTGGGACACGTACTGGGGCTCGAACCAGCTCAAGTTCCATTCCGAGTACCTTGGCCTGCCCGTGGTGGTCCTCGCCGCCCTGGGCGTGACGGCGCCCGAGCGCCGGCGGCAGATCCTGTGGTTGGGCGGGGTCGGCCTCTTGTTCCTGCTCATCAGCCTCGGCGCCGCCACGCCGTTCTACAAGGTGTGGTGGACGCTCATGCCGCTGGTGAAGAAAACGCGTGCCCCGGGAATGGCCTTCTACGCAGTCGCTCTTTTCACGGCCGTGTTCGCGGGTCTGGGCGTGGAGCGGGCACTCAGGGGAGAGGGGCGGCGGGTGATGACCCCGGTGCTGATCATCGGCGCCATCGTGACGCTGCTCGGCGCCACCGGCGCGTTCGGCCACGTCGCCGAGGTGCTCGCCGGCGCGAGGGCAGACGCGGCGCGCGCCGATCAGGCCGCGATCCTGTGGGGCGCGGCGACGAGCGGGCTTGCTCTTGCGGCCGTCGCCGCTGTGCTCGGACCCGCGCACGCCCGGCTGACGCCGCGGCTCCGCGCCTTGGCGCTCATCCTGATCGTGGGCACGGACTTGTGGCTCAACGCGCGGCAGTTCTGGACGTACACCAAGCCCTTCGGGCGTGACCAACTGATTGATCGAGTGGCGGCGACGCCGCCGCCGTATCGCGTGCTCCAACCGCCCGCGGGAGGGGCCTATCCGGGGTCCACGTTGATGGCGTTCGACGTCCCCGAGCTGTTCGGGTACCACGGCAACGAGCTGCGCTACTACGACGACTTGTGGGATCGGGAGAATCGGTGGAGAAACCTGGGCGTGTTGTCGCTCTGGGACCTGTGGGCCGTGCGCTACGCGATCCTGCCGGCGGGCGGCCGGACCGTAGACTCGATCCCTGGATTCCGGCTGGTACTCGATTCCGTCGCGACGTTCGACGGGGGCCGCGCCAATCTGTTCGAGCGCCTGACCCCGGCGCCGTACGCCCGCGTCGTCGCCGGGGCGGTCAAGGCCGATTCGACCACCATCGTCCCGACCATGGTCGATCCCCGCATGAACTTCTCCAGGATCGTTCTCTTCACCAACGATCAGCCGGTGACCCCGGAGCCGCTGAAGGAGATGCCCCCGCCCAGCCCGTCGCGCGCCGCGGTGACCGCGTGGCAGCCCGGACGGATGACCATCAAGCTCGACCCGGCGCCCCCGAAACCGAGCTACCTGGTCGTGGCGGAGAACTGGTACCCGGACTGGCAGGTCTCGGTCGACGGCCGGCGCGGCCAGCTGCTACGGGGAGACTACAGCCTCATCACCGTCCCGCTGCCCGCGGGCGCCCGCACCGTGGACCTCATGTTTCACTCGAGGTTGTACGAGATCGGGAAAGCCATTACCGTGGCGTCCCTCGCGTTGCTTCTCATCGCCCTGCTCGCGTCCCTCGCGAGCCGGCATGCGCGAAATGCGTGAGCGGGGGCTCGTCGTCATCCCCACGTACAACGAGGTCGGCAATCTCACGCCCCTCGTGGAGCAGGTGCTGGCACAGGACGCGCGGCTCGAGATCCTGGTGGTCGACGACCGCTCCCCGGACGGCACCGGCCAGCTGGCCGAGGCCCTGGCCCAGAAAGAGCCCCGGCTCCACGTGCTGCACCGTGAAGCAAAGCTCGGTCTGGGAACCGCTTACATCACCGGGTTCAAGTGGGCTCTCGAGCGGGGATACGACTTCGTGTTCGAGATGGACGCCGATTTCTCCCATGACCCGGCGCACTTAAAGGACTTTCTCAAGGCCATCGCCGACGCCGACCTGGTGCTCGGCTCCCGCTACCTCGGCGGCAAAGTGACCGTGGTCAACTGGCCGATGGGCCGACTTGTGCTATCGTATTGCGCCAACATTTATGCCCGCTGGATCACGGGCCTCCGGATCTGGGACCTGACCGGGGGGTTCAAGTGTTTTCGCAGGCGGGTGCTCGAAGCGATCGACCTGTCGCAGGTCCGGTCCAACGGCTACGCGTTTCAGATCGAAATGAGCGTGCGCGCATGGCGCAAAGGGTTCACGCTGAAGGAAACCCCGATCGTGTTCGTCGACCGAACCGAGGGGCAAAGCAAGATGAATCGGTCGATCGTGCGGGAAGCCGTGTGGATGGTGCCGCGGCTGAGATTCATGACGTTATTCGGCCGCATCTAGTCGGCACGGCGATCTACAAGATGACGGGGTCGGGCAACGACTTCGTCATGGTGGACGCGCGGCACACGAAGCCGGAGCACTGGTCCGCCGCCGACATCCGGGCGGTGTGCGCGCGCGGGACCGGGATCGGGGCCGATGGGCTCGTGTTCCTCGGCCCCGGCACGCGCCCCGACAGCGTCCGCATGATCTACTTCAACTCGGACGGCTCCCGCGCCGCCATGTGCGGCAACGCCGCGCTCTGCAGCACCCGGCTGGCCGTGCGGCTGGGGCTGGGGCGCCCCCAAGGTATGACGCTCGAGACCGACGCCGGCACCTACGAGAGCCGCTGTGTCTCTGCTGACGAGCGCGCCGAGCTGCACCTCGCGCCCGTGGCGCCGCCCGCGCCGGTGCCGGGCCTGATACTCGCTCCGGATGAAGAACGCGCCGTCCTCGGGACGGTAGGCGTGCCGCACCTCGTCGTGCTCGTCGGGGACGTGTCACGCGTGGAGGTCGTGGCGCGTGGTCGCGCGCTCCGCTCCAACCCCTGCGTCGGGCCGGCGGGGGCAAACGTGAACTTCGTGTCGCGCGATGGCGCCGGCGAATGGCACATGCGGACGTACGAGCGCGGAGTGGAAGCGGAAACGCTGGCCTGCGGCACCGGTGCGGTGGCCGCGGTGTGCGCGCTGGCCGAATGGGGCCTGGCAGAGCCGCCGGTCACGATCTGGACCTGGAGCGAGCGCCCGCTCGCCATCCGGGCCAGGAAGGGCCCGCAGGGTGCCTACGACGATGTGTGGCTAGGCGGACAGGCCAGGCTCGTGGTGCGGGGTGTGATTAACTGAGGGGCTTCTCCACATCGCCGCCCGCCTTAACTTAACATAACACATCTTATACGAAGTACCTGAGCACAAAAGGCGTGGTCACTTCGCCACATCTGTCGCACCTTTGGTCAACTCCCCGATCCGTACTTTCGCCTCGCCGACCGCGCCGGTCGAGTCGAGTTGCTGCACGATCGTGCGATACGCCGCGAGCGCCCTGGCCGTGTCCGCGGCGGCGATCCACGCCCGTCCCGCGTCGGCCAGGAACTGGGCTCGCAGAAACGGATACTGGGCCGCTGCCGCCGCTTGCTCGTACGCGACCCCCGCGTCCTTGGGCTTGAGCGCGTTTTCGCACGCCGCGCCCAGCAGGCCGTACGCCTGCGCCCGAAAGTCTTTGTCGGCCTTGGGTGCGTAGCGCTGCAACACGTCGATCGCCTGCTGCGTCTGCCCCTGCGCCAGCCGGACCTGGGCGAGGAGAATAGCGCCCTCCTGCGCGGCGTGCGTGCCGGAGTAGTTCTCCACGACCTGCGCGAGCACGCTCGCCGCAAGTGGATAATTCCTGGAATCGAGCGCCAGCCGCCCCTGTTCCAGCTGGCTGCCGGCGTTGCGCTCGGCCGTCTTGGTCGAGAGCAGATTCCACCCGAACAATCCCGCGGCGAGGGCGAGCACCACGCCGACATATGTCGCCGCCTGACGGTGGCCCTTGATCCACTCGGTGAGCCAACGCAGGGCATTCGTCTCTGCAGCAGCCGGCTGTGCCGGGCCCGACACCGTCGTCGCCATGCGAGATAAACCCGTTCTGGAGGTTCTGGAGGTTGGGGAGGTTGGGGAGGTCGTTGGAGCGCGCGGAGAGTGTACCTCCACAACCTCCCGAACCTCCCAAACCTCCACAACCTGCTGTTCGCCGTGCCCCTGGGGTGACTCGAACACCCGGCCAACGGTTTAGGAAACCGCTGCTCTATCCACCTGAGCTACAGGGGCGTAAGCCTCGCAATGTAGGGGGGTTACGTATAGTGTAGCAAGGCCTCGACTCGCTCGCCCTGCAACCGCTCGCGGCCTTTCAGGAAGTCCAGCTCGATCAAGAAGGTGAACCCGACCACTTGGGCCCCATGCGTCCGCACCAGCTTGGCCGCCGCTTCGGCCGTGCCGCCCGTGGCCAACACATCGTCCACGATCAGCACGCGGTCGGCCCCGCCCACCGCGTCCCGGTGCATCTCGAGCGCGTCCGTGCCGTACTCGAGCGCATACTCGACACGCTCGCGTGCCGCCGGCAGCTTGCCGGGCTTGCGGATGGGCACGAGGCCGGCTTCGAGCGCCAGCGCGACCGGCGCACCCAGCAGGAACCCGCGGGACTCGATCGATACGACACGCGTAACCCGGACGCCGGCGAACGGCGTCGCCATCAGCTCCACCGCCCGGCGGAACACTCTCGGGTCGAGCAGCAACGGCGTGATGTCCTTGAACAGGATGCCCGGTTTGGGGAAATCGGGCACGTCGCGGATGACGCGATAGATGTCCTGGACCGTGACAGTCGTGGTCACCGGCGAGTCTCGTAACTACCTGATATCGAAGTCGTTCGGGATCACGAGCTCATGTGGAACATCGCTTCTTTCCACACGCTCGACCTGCGCGTGCGCCGGACCCTGCTCGAGCGCACGCGCGAGCTCCTCGAGTGCCTGCGGAGTACCCGCGGCGATCACTTCCACGGACCCATCGCGCAGGTTGCGCGCGAACCCGCGCAATCCCCGGCGTTCGGCTTCGCGCAACACGAACCAGCGGAACCCCACCCCCTGGACCCGGCCGTACACGAGAAACCGTAGCGCGACCATGCCGGCGGCCCCCCATCACCCCTGCCGCCCCTGTGACGCGCGCCGCCGGTACCACCAGGCGTACGCGACCGCGATGAGCGCCAGGATCGGCACCACGATGAGCACCGCCCGTCCCGTGTAGCGCCGCGCTTCCTGGTCCAGTACCTCGAGGATCACGTCTTCCCGGCTCCCGATGAACCAGCCGATCCACGTGAGGATCGCGCACCACACGAGGGCTCCGAGCCCCGTGAACAGGACGAACCGGCTCGGTTTCATCCGGGCAATGCCGGCCGGGATCGAGATCAGGTGGCGCACCACGGGCAGCATCCGCCCCATGAAGACACTGATCTCACCGTGGGCGGCAAAGTAGCGTTCCGAGCGATCGAGCCCCTTCTCGGTGATCAACACGTACTTCCCCAGGCGCAGAAAGAACGCGCGGCCCAGCCAGCGGGCGAGCCCGTAGTTGGCGAGCGAGCCGAGGATGCTCCCGAGCACGCCGCACGCCAGTGCGACCGCGAAGTCCATCTCGCCTTTGGCGACGAGGTAGCCCGCCGGCGGCATGACGAGCTCGCTGGGCAGGGGCAGAATCGACGACTCCACCGCCATGAGGACCACGATCCCGGGGTAGCCGAGGTCGCGGAACCGATCGAGTAGCCAGGTGACGAACGACTCAAGCATCGAAGCCGTGCTCTCCCAGCAGGGGGACGAATCGCGCCGTGCCGAGCGGGGTGTGACGCAGCTCATCCCCCGTCCCGACGCGCTCGATCAGCGTGAGCGTCTGGGCGCCGCGCACGCCCAGCGGGATCAGGAGCCGGCCCCCGGGGGCGAGCTGCGCCACGAGCGGCGGCGGCACGTCGGGACCGCCTGCGGTGACGAGGATGGCATCGTACGGCGCGTAGGCGCTCCAGCCCAGCGTCCCGTCGCCCAGCAGCACCGAGACGTTGGTGACCAGGGCCTCGCGCAGCGCGCGCTGGGCCGCGACGGCCAGCGCCTGCACCCGCTCCACCGAGAACACCGTGGCGGCGAGGGCGCCGAGCAGGGCCGTCTGATATCCCGAGCCGGTTCCGATCTCGAGCACGCGCTCCTTTCCCCGGAGCCCCAGGGCCTCGAGATAACGGGCCTGGGTGTACGGCTGCGAGATGGTCTGCCCCTCGCCGATCGGCAGCGCGGTATCCTCGTACGCGCGGTGCCGCACGGCGTCGGGGACGAACAGGTGGCGCGGCGTTTCGGCGAACGCCTTGAGGACGGCCAGGTCGCGGATGCCCTTGGCGCGCAGGCTCTCGACCAGTCGCGCCCGATAGCCGGCGAACGTATCGCCCGGTGCGCTCAGTCGCCGGGAAACCACTTCCGCACCACCTCGATGAGGCTGTAGTTGGTCATATCCATGTGGAGCGGCGTCACGGAGATGTAGCCGTCACTCGTGGCCCGAAAGTCGGAGTCGGCGCCTCCGGTCCACGTGATGCGGCCGCCGCCGATCCAGTAGATCTCCTTCCCCCACGGGTCTTTCATGAGGGCGATTTCCTCGCTGAACACGCGACTGCCGAGGTGGGTCACCTTGACGCCCTTCACGTCGCTCCCGGGGATGGCGGGAAGATTGATGTTCAAGAGCGTCTCCTTCGGGAAGTCCTTCACCGCGACGATGCGCTGCAGCAGCTCGCGCAACCCGTCCTTGTGCGTGCCGAGCGTGTCCAGGTCCGAGCCGGCGTACGAGACCGCGATGCTCGGGATGCCGGCCACCAGGCCTTCCATCGCCGCGGCCACGGTGCCCGAGTAGAACACGTCTTCGCCCATGTTCTGGCCGTGGTTGATCCCGGAGATCACGAAGTCCGGCTTGTCGCGCATCAACGCCCCGATAGCGAGCAGCACGCAATCGGTCGGGGTGCCGTCCAACTGGAAGGCGCCGTCCGGTCGCCGCGTGGCCCGCACCGGCCGGTGCAGCGTGAGCGAGTGAGACGTGCCGCTCTGCTCCCGATCGGGAGCGACGACCGTCACCTGGCCGAGCGTGGCGCACACCTCGCCCAGGACCGCCAGGCCGCGTGCCAGGATGCCGTCGTCGTTCGAGATCAGGATGTTCATCGCGCCCCGAGAATGATCTGGCGCCCGTAGCGCGTGAAGACCCGCACCTGGCGCCACGTATCCGCCCACGAGCGAAAATGGCTGCCCCTCCCCCTCCCCTGGACCTCGTAGATCGTGGGCACGCGCACGGACCGCACGCGCACGCCCTGGGCCAGCGCCGCGAGCAGGAATGCGGTCTCGAAGTCGTAGCCGTGCTCGGCGGGCCGGATGGCCTCGGCCAGCGATCGCGCGATGGCCCGGAACCCGGTCTGCGCGTCGGGCACACGCACCCCCCCGACTCGGGATGCGAGCGCGGCCGATAGCCAATTGGTGCAGCGCCGCCCCAGGGGCATCGTCCTGCTGCGGGCACGGGCGCCCAGCACCAGATCCGCTTCACCGCTCCGGACCGGCTCCATGATCCGCGGGATGTCCTCGGGAGCGTGCTGCCCGTCGCCGTCGATCGTGACGATGACCCGACCCCCGTCCGCGAGCGCGCGCTCGATCCCGGTCCGCAGCGCCGCCCCCTTACCGTGATTGCGTCGGTGCACCAGCACGACCACTCCCGCCCCCTCCCCAGCCCCCTGCTCCCGCGCCGCGGCCCCCGTCCCATCGGTCGAGCCATCGTCTACAACGTACACGTTTGCGTCCGGCACGGCACGACGGATCCGGACGACGACGTCGCGAATGGTGGCAGCCACCTGGTAGGCGGGAACGACGACCGCCACCCCCCGACCGAGGGGCGGCTCAGCGCGCCCCGGCATTCGGCGGGGCGCTCCCTTCGAGGATGGCGAGAATCGACTTGAGCTCGGCGCGCAGGTCCTTGACGGTCTGGGTCGCGAGTGCGCGACGTGCCTCGGGCTTGAGCTCGCCCGAGCGGCGATACTGCTCGATCTTCTGGCGGGCGCCCTCGATGGTGTACTTCTCCGTGTAGAGCAGGTGCTTGACCAGCATGATCAGCTCGATCTCGCGCCGCTGGTACACGCGGTTGCCGGAGCGATTCTTGGCGGGGTTGAGGAAGCGGAACTGACTTTCCCAGTAGCGCAGCACGTGCGGCTTGAGATCGGTGAGCTGACACACCTCGCCGATCGAAAAGAACTCCTGGACCGGTTGCGGCGCGCTCATCGCCCCCCCCACTGCTCCGGTTTGAGATCGCGCTCCATCAGGTCGGCCACGGCCCTCCCGGGCGACTTGCCGTGGAACAGCACGGCCGCCACCTCGCGCGCGATCGGGAGCTCCACCCCGTGACGCTCCCCGAGCGTCACCGCCGAGCGGGCCGTGTTCACCCCTTCGGCCACACTGGCGCGCCCGGCCAGCGCCTCCTCCAGCCGCTTACCGCTGCCGAGCTCGACGCCCAGCTGATGGTTGCGCGACAGCGGGCCCGTGGCGGTGAGGATGAGGTCGCCCATTCCCGCGAGCCCCGCGAACGTGGCGGGCTCGGCTCCCAGCGCCACGCCGAGCCGCGTGATCTCGGCCAGCCCCCGCGTGATCAGGGCGGCGCGCGTGTTGTGCCCGAGCCCCAGCCCCTCGAGAATCCCGGCGGCGAGCGCGATCACGTTCTTGAGCGCGCCCGCGAGCTCGACCCCGATTACGTCCGTCGCGGAATACACGCGGAAGTAGGCCGTCGAGAACACCTGCTGCACGCGCTGGGCCACCGCGTGGTCCCGGGCGGCCGCCACGACGGCCGTGGGCTGGTGCGTGTAGACCTCCTGCGCGAACGACGGACCCGACAGCACGGCAACGGGCGTGCCCTGCGGCAGTACTTCGCCGAGCACACAGGACAGGGTGGTGAGCCGCTCGGGCTCGAGCCCCTTGGACACGCTCACCACCAGTGCGCCCCGGCCCAAGTGGGCGCTCGCCCGCGTCATGACCTCGCGCACCGCGTGCGAGGGACCGGCGGAAACGACCACCTCGGCGTCGTGGATCGCCGTGCCGACGTCGGCCTGCGCCGTGAGCGTGGGGGCGAGGCGCGCGCCCGGCAGGAACATCTGATTCTGATGCTCGCGGTTCACGCTCTCGACCACCTCGGGCTCCCGCGCCCACAGCGTCACGGCGGCAAACTCCCCCTTGCGGGCGAGCAGGTCCGCGAGCGCCGTGCCCCAGGCGCCGCCGCCGACCACGGCGACCCTCGTCACGCCGCGACCCCCTTCCTCGTTCGGAACCGATTCTCCGTCCCATCCCGCAGCCGCCGGATGTTCGCCCGGTGCGCGTACACGAGCAGCAGCGCCAGTACGATCGCCGCCCACAACGTGTACGGCTCGCCCGGCGCGGTGACCCGCACCCACAGAGGGAACAGCACGGCCGCCACGAGCGACGCGACGGAGACGTACCCGGAAAGCCACAGCGTCGCGCCCCAGATGACGAGCGAGATCAGCACCGCCAGCGGCGCCAGCGCCAGGAACACGCCGGCCGCGGTCGCGACGCCCTTGCCACCGCGCAAGCGCACGTAGGGAGAGAACATGTGTCCGAGCACCGCCGCGATCCCCAGGGCCACCGTGAACCACGCGGGCCCGTTGGACCAGGGACCGAGAATCGCGACCGGGACGACGCCTTTGGCCACGTCGATGAGGCCGACCGGGATCGCGTAGCGCCAGCCGAGCACGCGATATACGTTCGTGGCGCCGAGGTTGTGGGAGCCGTGTTGGCGCAGGTCGATCCCCCGCCCCAGCCGCCCGGCGACGTAGCTGGTCGGCGTGGCGCCGAGCAGGTAGGCGAGCACCAGCATCGCGGCCAGCCCGTAGTCGTTCATCGGCGCGCCGCCTCGCGCTTGCGGCGGAACTTGAGGTTCAAGGGCGACCCGGTGAAGCGCCACGCTTCCCGGAAGCCGTTGGCCAGGTAGCGCGTGTACGATTCGGGGATGGCGTCCGGCCGGTTCGAGACGATGGCGAACCGCGGGGGCGCCGTACCGATCTGGGACGCGTACAGCAGACGTACCGACTCCCCCACGGGTTGGGGCGGCTGCTGGCGATCCACCAGGGCTTCGAGCACGCGATTCACCTCCGCCGTAGGCACCCGCTTGTCGCGCTCCCGGGCCACCTCCACGATGAGCGCAAGCAGTTTCTGCACCCGCTGCCCGGTCTTGGCCGAGAGGTAGAGAAACGGGATGAACTCGAGGAATGGCGCCCGATCCTTGAGCTCGCGCTCGCCCCGCACCGCGGTGTTCGTATCCTTCTCCTCGATCAAGTCCCACTTGTTGACGGCGACGATGATGGCCGCCCCGCGCTCCCAGGCGTCGTTGGCGATCTTCAGGTCCTGGACATGCATCCCGTCCAACGCGTCCACCACGAGCACGCAGACATCGGCGCGCTCCATGGCGCGCGCCGTCCGCAGCGTCGAGTAGAACTCGATGTCGTCTTCCACCTTGCTGCGCTTGCGCAGCCCGGCGGTGTCGATGAACACCAGCGTGTGCCCTTCGTAGCCGAGCGGCGTGTCGATCGCGTCGCGCGTCGTGCCGGGCTCGTCCGCCACGACCAGCCGCTCCTCGCCGAGCAGGCGGTTCACCAGGCTGGACTTGCCGACGTTCGGCTTGCCCACCACCGCCACCTGGACCGCACCCCCGTCAGCCCCGGGCTCGCGCCCGGAGTCAGTGTTGAGAACCTCCACCACCCGGTCCAACAGGTCCCCCGAGCTCTTGCCGACCGCGGCGGACACCGGAAACGGATCGCCCAGGCCGAGCTCGTAGAACGCGAGGTGCCGCGTGTCCCGGGGCAGCTGGTCGGCCTTGTTGGCCACCAAGATCACGGGACGGCGTGCTGTCCGCAGATACTGCGCGATCTCCAGGTCGGCGGGGTGCACCCCTGCCGCGACGTCGACCAGGAACAACACGACATCGCTTGCGGCCACCGCCGCCTCGACCTGGGTGCGGATGGCGCGGTTGAGCTGATCGTGCGCGCCCGGCACCATCCCGCCCGTGTCCACCAGCCAGAACCGCCGCCCGTTCCACTCGGCCGCGCCGAAATGCCGATCGCGCGTGACCCCGGGGCGGGCATCGACGATCGCGTCTCGACCGCCGACCAGCCGGTTGAACAGCGTCGACTTGCCGACGTTAGGGCGGCCGATGATGGCGACCGTGGGGGCTGCGCCCTTCATCCCTGCCCCACCCCGAACGCGGAACGCGGAAGTGGGAACGCGGAACGAGAGGCAGGTGCGTCTGTTCCGCGTTCCGCGTTCCACGTTCCGAGTTCACCCAACGCGTCCGCAAAGTCATATGACAGGCGCACGGGCATTGGTACCCGGGCCGCCAGCTCGTCGGCGCTCAGGTCGTCCACGAACACCAGGTCGTCGTTCACGGCCTCGGCGGGGAGCAGCACGAAGTCCAGGTCCCCTCGCTCCGCGAGCGCCCCTTCGACTGCGGCTCCGGGAAGGAGTCCCGCCGTGGTGACCGACGATCCGAACAAGGTGTTCTCGACCACGATCAGCTCGAACGAGCCGCCGGTAGTCGACGCGACGTCGGCCAGCACCTGCGGCATCAAGGGGCCCATGGCCCTCCCCGTGACGACCCCGATCCGCTTCCCCGCCAGGTCGGGAAGCCGATCGACGGCTGCCGCGATCCTGGTCTGGAGATACCGCACCGCGCCCACGCCGTTCTCGCGCTGCTCGAACTCGCCATACCAGGCCGCTCCCGGAAGCGGCTCTCCCGCCTGGAGGTACAGATCGTCCGCGCCATAGCACCACGGCCCGCCCCGCTCCACCAGCGCCCGCGCGGCCATACGATCGACGCTCGCGAGCGCCGCCCGGCATTCCGCCTGGGTCGGCTCCCGCACCAGCGCGCGCTTCGAGAACTCCGTGAGCGCCACCGGAACGACGGACACCGATAACAGGGCCGCCCCAAGGTGGTAGAGATCGGCGAGCGTGCGCTCTAGCACCGGACCGTCGTTCACCTCTGGAACGAGCACTACCTGGGCATGAAACGCGATGCCGCGCTCCGCGAACCAGCGCAGCTGAGGAATGATGTCAGGGGCTTCGGGGTTGCGGAGCAGCCAGCGGCGGACGGTGGGGTCCGTGGCGTGCACCGACACGTACAATGGCGACAGCCGGTACTCGACGATGCGCGCCGTGTCCCACGGCTTCAGATTCGTAAGGGTGGCGAAATTGCCGTAGCGAAACGACAGGCGGTAGTCGTCGTCCCGGATGTAGAGCGGCGACCTCAGACCCGCGGGATTGCCGTCGACGAAGCAGAAATCGCAGTGGTTGCCGCAGCGCCGAATCCGCGGCGGCTCGAGTGTCACGCCCATGGGGAGCCCTTCGGGGCGCTCGATGTCGAACTCGACTTCCTCCCCCGTGCCCATCCGGGCGGCGAGCACGAAGCGGTCGTCCGCCGTGAGGAACTCCCAGTCGAGGAAGTCCTCCAGCGCCCGGCCGTTGACGGCCAGGAGCTCTGTTCCCGGGACGAGCCCCAGCTCAGCGCCAAGGGAGTCGGGCGCCACCGACTGGACGCGAATCATGCCACACTCAACCTGACCTTCAAGGACTTTGTGAGGCCAGACGTCGCAACCCCAACGCAGGCCAGAACTTCCGACAGTTACGAAATATGACTTATGAGGCGCGGTAGCGCCAGCCGGCAATTCGCTTGCCGCTCACTTGGAGCTCGAACGGGTGGTTCTGGCGGGGAGCGAGGGAGGGCACGTCGTGCGTGGCCGTCGCGACGACCTGGCCGGAGGCGTCGAGGAACTCGACGGTCAGGCGGAACGGCGTGGAGGGCGTGGACTTGAGGTTCAGCGCGGCCGCTGCGAGCGACGCGCCCGCGGTGTCGGGGACGAAGCTCGGCGCGGAGATCTCGACGGCCAGGCCGGAATCGGCTCGGGCGACGTACGCCTTGGTCGAATCGCGCCGGCGACCAAAATCCCATCCCGCGGCCACGAGCTTGAGGGAGGCACGATTGAGCGGGTCGAGCGCGAGCAGCCGCTGCGCCACGGGCAGCAGGGAGGCCGAGTCCCGCAGCTGGTAATAGGCCACGGCGAGGGAGAACAGGGCGTCGCGGCGGTACGGGTTCCTGGCGAGCCCGAGCGTCAACGCGCGCGCGCCGGCGCGGTACATGCCCTGCTCCACCATGCGCGTCCCCGTCCCGAACAGCGCATCGGGTTCGAGGTCGGGCGCATGTGCCGCCAACGAATCGAACACAGCGGCGGCGAGCGCCCAGCGGCCACTCTGCGCGTACAGGGTCGCGAGCGAGATCGCCGCCTCCGGCTCCCCAGGGTAGGCCGTGACGTAGTCCGCGAGCGCATCGATGGCCGGTGCGAACGCGGCGACGAGCGCGCTCGAGTCGGCGGCGATCTGTGCCAGCGCGGCGGCGAGCCGGGCGCGCCGCTGCGCCACGGCTTGGGCCCGCGCCGTGGAGTCACGTGTGAACAGCTGCTGGTCGGCGGGAGCGAGACGCGTCCCGCGGGCCCGGCGCGACTGGGAGGAGGCGAGCAGCCGGGCGAGCACGGTCGAGTCGCTCGTGATCCCCCGTTGCGTGGAGTCGAGACTGGACCGCAGCCGCAGCACCTGCTGCGCCGCGGGGTGTCCCTGGACCTTGCGCACCACCAGATGCCAGGCGTTCGCAAGGGCGTCCCGTTTGTCGCGTGCGAAGGCGGTGTCCGCGCCGGCTGTCTTCGCGGCGAGCCGATAATAGACGTACGCCGAGTCGTCGTTGCCCCGGCTCGCGAACAGCGCCGCCGCCGCAGCCGGAGCCTTCGGGTTGGCGGGCTCGAGCCGCGCTGCTACGCGCAGCAGGGCGAGACCGGAGTCCTGCTTGCCGTCCTGCCAGGCGGCGAGGCCGTTGTTGAGCAGCTCCCCCCAGAGATCGTGACGGTAACTCGCGATGTCGTCCGCGCAGGTGGGCGCGAGCGCGAGGGCCCGGGCGAGCGCCGTGTCGGCGCCCGCCACATCGCCGGCGGTGACCGCGAGCCTGCCCAGGTAGTACCAGGCGGCGGGATTGGCGCCCTGTTTGTCCTGGAGGATGGCCTCGGTGAGGAGGCGCTTCGCTTGAGCGAGCTGCGGGTCGCGCGACTCGGGCTTCTCGACCGCGCTTTTCAGCGCGGTTATCGCGTTGTTGATCTTCGAATTAGCCGGAGGCACATCGCAGGGAGGCTGAGGCGGTGTCCACCCCCCTTGAGCCGGGAGCGAGGCACCCGGCACGAGCGCGAGGGCCAGGAGAGCCGCGGCGGCACGCATGGCGCGATAGAAATGGCGCAAGAACGAGTCGCTGTCAATTCCCAGAGTCCGGGAGCGACGCTCCCAACTCGCCCAGGGCCACGAGCGCACGATGACGATCAGGGTCGAGTCGTGCCGCGTGCGCGAGGAACTGTCGGTATTGGTCAACGGCCTCGCGGGCCTGGCCTTGGGCGCGGGATACCGTTGCGAGCCAATAATAAGGCGCGGCGTAGTAAGGATCGAGCGCAATCGCTTGCTCCAACTGTACCGCCGCTTCGTCCAGTCTGCCTGCCCCGGCAAGCACGACTCCGTCGTATAGACGGAGCGCGGGGTCCCGGCCCTCGAGTTGTACCGCCATGTCCAGCTCCGCCAAGGCGGTGCCCGTATCGCGGAGTGCGAGCGCCGCACCGGCGAGACGGACGTGCGCCCAGTAGAACGCGAGGTTCTCTGTGAGGGCCCGTTGAAAGGCGGCTCGCGCGGCCGGGAAATCGTCCTGCTGCACCCGCGCGATGCCGATGGCGTATTCGAACATTTCGACCGAGGGAACGATGGCCGAGAGCTGTGCTTCGGTCCGGCCGCGCAGCGAGTCGCGTGCCGCTGCCAGCTCGGCGACAGCACGGTCGTAACGGCCGAGGAAGAACAGTGCCCTGGCCCGGTAGATTCGCACGCCGATGTCCTCCGGATGTTTGGCCAGGGCAAGGCCAAACAAGCTGTCGGCGGCTCCGAAGTGCCGGGAGGAGAACGCCAGCCAGCCGTCATGCATTGGATCGCCCCGTCGACCGGGGGCCAGCCCACGAAACTCGAGATCGTTGAACAGGAAGGGGTTCCGCGCCCACGCGATGCGCATCAGCGAGTCAACCAGCTGCACTTGGCGTGGGGTGATCGCGACGCGCTTGGTCGCTCTGACCGACCGGGTCTTGAACCACGTCTCGAACGCATCGTGCTGCAATGCCTGCAAGACCAATAAGCCACGCGCATAGAGCGGATCCGGCCAGGCCGGGTCAAGCCGGGAGGCCCAATAAAGCGCCATCTCTGCCGTGTCGAGCTTCAGGCCGAACCGTACGAGCGGCTCGCCCCAACGGTAGTAAGCGGCGGCGGCGTTGCTGTCGGCATCCGCAGGGAGGCGAGGGCGCGGCAACTCGATCCCCGAATCGATCCGGGATTCCAGTGCCTCCAGGCGCGACGTCGTAGTGCGAAGTGGCTGCGGCGAGCTACAGAACGCGAAGGCGACGGCGAGCACCACGACTCCGCAACCGGCGACTCTAAACGCGTGATCACGGTGCACTTTCACCGCGCCGGCGACCCGTGCAGATAGTCGGCAAGTCGTGGGAAGTACTCCAAGGCTGCGCGAACATCCGGGTCATTGCGCAGGCGCAGGTCGTCGCCCCCGCCCGGCGGCCAGCGGACTGTCGCCGCGCGCGCCGCCAGCAACAGAGTAAGGCGATCGGCGAGCGCACTGTCGACTTGTGCGCGCACGTGAAGCCGGTCCCGCACGCGCGTGAGAAACGGTATCAGAAGCCGGTCGTGCCACTGCTCGCGATCCACCAGCCACCGCTCCCGCGCCGCCGCTGTCGCCGGCAGCGTTTCGGCTACGCTGTCTGCGACGGCATCCGCGAAACTACTGTCCTGGGCCACGCTCCACCAAACCGGGAGGTCCGTCGGCGGGGGTAACGGAACGTCCGGCATGATCCCGCCACCGCCACGCACGTCGCGCCCATGGTCGGTCTTGAACGTCGCAAGCGTGTCCTCCGCGGCCCCCGACTTCCCGGCGAACGACCAATACTGCTCGTAGGGGATGCCGTGGTAGCGACGTTGAATCAGGCGGCCGCTCGGCGTGAACACGCGAGCAATCGTGAGCTCCACCACGTCACCGGACGGAACGAGGAGGAAACTGGTCTGCACGAGGGCTTTGCCGAAGGAGCGTTGCCCAAGGATGAGCGCCCGATCGTGATCTTGCAGCGAGCCGGCGAGCGCTTCGGCCGCACTGGCGCTATAGCGATTGATCAGCACGACGACGGGCAAGTCGCGAAAATGACCATCGTGCTTGGTGACGTACTCGTGGCTCGCGTCCTTCTTGCGTCCCTCGGTTCGAAACACGAGAGCACCCTTGGGAAGGAACTCGGAGGCGATGTCCACCGCCATGTCGATGATGCCCCCGGGATTGTCGCGAAGATCGAGGACCAGGCGCCGGGCCCCCTGCGCCTGCAGCCCCCTGACGGCATCCCGCAGCTGATCCCCGGCTTTGGGACCGAACCAGGTGAGTCCCACATAGCCCGTGACGCCGTCGGCCATTCGGGAGATCGCCATCGGGGGTGGTCTCAACGCCTCTCGGGTGAGCGTCAGAGACAGCGTGTCGGGCTCCAGTCGCGGACCCCGCCGTATTCGAATCCGTACCTTGGAACCCTTCGGCCCTGTGAGCCGCAACGCCACGTCGGTCGGTTTGAGACCGGCGACCGAGCTATCGTTGATGGCCGCGATCCGGTCGCCCGGCTGGACGCCCGCCTTCGCTGCCGGAGTCCCGGGGTCAACGGCGAGCACGGTCGCGCTGCCGTCTTCGTCTTCCAGCTGCACCCCGACCCCGGGAAGCTCGCCCCGCAAGAATGCCGACTGCTGCTCCCACTCCGCGCGCGACATGAAGTGGCTATGGGGATCGAGAACGTGCAGCATCCCGTCGATTGCCGCGTGCACGAGCTCATGATAGGCGACTGAGTCGACGTAGTTTACGCGGATCTGACTCAGCACGGCGGAGAACGTCTGCAGCTCCTCGTATGCGCTGGGCGGGCGTTGGAGCGGCTTCGCGGGTTCCTGGGCACTTCCCGGCGAGACACCCATGGCGACCGTCGCTGCGACGGCCGCACCGCTGCCGAGCCCCAGGGCACGCGTGAGGAGACGCATCGGGGCGCTAGAAATGGCGCGTCGGGGAGCGGGTGTCAACTCCCCGGGGCTACGCCCGTGTCGCCCGCAGCACCTCCTCGGGCGTCGTCTTTCCCGCCCGCACCAGCCGAAGGCCATCGTCTCGCAGCGAGCGCATCCCCTGCTCTGCCGCGAGCCGCCGCAATTCCCCCGCGCCCCGCCGCCCGAGCAGCTCGGTGCGGACGCGGTCGTCCAACGCCAGCAGCTCGTAGATCCCCACCCGTCCGCGGAATCCCGTGCCGCGGCATGCCGCGCAGCCGGCGCCGCGCCGAACCATCGGGAGCTCCTCCGGCCGTGCGCCGAAGGCGTCGAGCATGGCGCGGTCGGGGGCCGTCTCCCGCGCACAGCTCTCGCACACGCGCCGCACGAGCCGCTGGGCCAGCACCGCCTCCACCGTGCTCGCCACGAGGTAGGGGGCGAC
>DATNOR010000079.1:0-2179 GCA_035601235.1 Gemmatimonadales bacterium | reverse complement strand
GCGACAGGTAGTGCCGATCACCTACGACGTCGTCGACCGCCGCGACATCGTTCTTCCCGGCTTCGAGGAGGATGCCGGGCCAATCGAGCGCCTGGCTCGTGGGCATGGCGGGCACGCTGTCGCGCCGCGTCACGCGCCCACGGGAGATGATGGACTGCAACAGGACGCTTTGCGTGGCCGGCTGCTTCAACGTTGTCAGCATGATGTCCTCATGGCGCGCGTACGCTCAGTGAACGACGAACGCGCCTCTTTGTCTCCCGCAAAACGTCTTCTTCACCCGTTCCGGACACATCGTTACCGCGTCAACGCCGCGCGAATACGGGCGAGGTGGTGATAACTGTGCCGGACGGCGTGATCCTCCAGCATGAACTGACATGGGTCAGGGGGCCACCGTCAGCGCGTAGCCGGCCAGGGAGGGGCGCAGCGCGTCCTGGCGATCCGCCACCTCGAGCACATTGGCCGTGTAGCTGGCGGCGGCGCCCACGTCGGGCACGTGTAGCGTGACCACGGCCCCGTTGGCGAGGTTGCCAACCACCACCCCGAGCATCGCGGAGCCGCCCACGCGTCGCGTGAACAGTCGGAGCGACGCGTTGACGGCCGTCGCGCTATCGATCGGCGCACCGCTCACCTCGAACGTCATGGCGCCGTCGTCGGCGTGCGGCGTGGTCAGACGCAGGGTCAGCGTGCCGGCCCGCGCGCCGCCGCCGGTCGGGTTGTCCGAGCAGGCGGCGCCCACCGACAGGGCCGCTACCATCGCGAAGATCCAGCGCAAGCGGCTCATCGATTGCTCCCGGCGGCCGGCAGGCCGCCCACGGTTCGGAGGTACGCCTGGAGGTCGCCGACGTCATAGCGACCATTGTGGTTGCCGAGCGCGTCGAGGTATAGCAAGTCGGCCGCGCTCAAGCCGCCTCCGCCTAGCAGGCTCGCGGCCGCGACATCGAGCGGGAACCGCGGTGCCACGTATCCCACCGGCTGCCCGGGGAGTGCCACACCGGCCGGGTTTACTTCGAACACCCGGCCCACCCGCGTATCGGTGGCGAACAGCCGCGCCACGGTGGCGCCTGTCGCGTCGCGCCCGAACGCCACCGCCTGCGGCGCGTCCGGCCCAATCGCGAAGGTATCGGCCACGATCGCCCCCGTCGCATCGAACAGCTGCATGCGCCCGGCGACGGGCGCGGGAGCGTAGATGTTGCCGGCCACGTCGAACGCGAACGCCCAGATCACGAACCGGTCGCGCAGCACCAGCTGGGGCTGGCCGCTCACGAGCTTCCAGATCTCGGTGCCGTTCGAGAAGTACGGCTCGCCCGACGGACCGATGGCCAGCGGCCCGGGTCCCGAACCGCCGATGCTGTTGGCGTCGAACCGTGCCTCGAACTGGCCCGTGGCGCTGTAGCGCCGCAGCGACCGGTCGGACAGGTCGGTGAGCCAGATGCGGCCGTCGGGGGCCACGGCGATCCAGAACGGGGCGCCCGCGTCGGTGATGAAGCGCGTGGTCCGGCCTTGCGGCGTGACTCGGTACACCGCGCCGTCCCCCGACACCACGAGGAGGTGGCCGAATGCGTCGAACGCGAGGCCGAACGGGCTTTGGATCCCGGCCGCGAAGGCCGTCACCACACCCTGGCCGGAGACACGCACGATGCGATTCCCCGTTACGTCGCCGACGAACAGATCCCCCGTGCTCCCGACGGCGAGGCCCAGGGGCAGGCCGAGGCCCTGGGCACGCACCGTGATCGGGTCGCCCGGTCCCGGGGTGATGGAGCGAAAGTGGAAGATGTACGGGAACGGGTTGCCGCTGCCGGCAGCATCGGCGACGGTCGCGTAGTAGGTCCCCGTCGTGATGATCGAGAACTGAAGGCGACTGTCGGGTCCGTCCTGATCGTCGTTGAACGCGAGCTGTGTCGTGCCGTCGCTCGCATAGAGGGCGATGACCGGATCGACCAATAGTCCGAGCGCGGCGGCGTCGACGTCGAGCTCGATGGTCGTTCCCGCCCGGGCCGTGAAGGCCCAGTAGTCCACATCCCCCGCCGGGTTGTCGTCGTGCGGGCAGATCTCACCCGAGCCGGAGTCGCCGATCGCGACCGGTGCCGCCGTGGCCGGATTGTCGTTGGGCTCCTGCTCCGTCCCCACCACCGGGCAGGTGACCTTGTCGAAGTTGATGGCGTAGGTGAGTCCCGGGCCT
>DATNOR010000078.1:0-4527 GCA_035601235.1 Gemmatimonadales bacterium | reverse complement strand
GGGGGGGGGGGGGGGGGGGGGGGTGGTCGGTGTGACGGGCGTGCGGGCGCAGCTGCAGCGCGATGCGCTGCGCTGTGTCGTGCTGGCGCGCGACGCCAGCACGCGTACGCTGGAAAAGGTGGAGCGCCTCGCGCGGGCCCGCGGGGTGCCGATCGTGCGGGGGCCCGGGGCGTTCGAATTGGGCCACGGGCTCGGCAGGCCGCCGGTCCAGGCGGTCGGGGTGGCCGACGCCGCGCTGGCGCGCGGCCTGGTCGGGTCTTTGGAGGAGTGAGTGACGACGACGCGGATTCACGATCTGGCGGCTGAGTTCGGCATCTCCTCGGAGCAGCTCATCGGCATGCTCAAGGAGCAGGACATCTTCGTGCGGAGCCATCTCTCCCCCCTCAAGCCGGAGCAGGTGGCGCTGATGCGCGCCCGCTGGGAGCGCGACAAGCGCAAGCAGAAGGAAGCCCCGGCGCCGCCCAAGCGACGGCGCGCCGTGAAGGCCGCCGCCGAGCCGGTGGCCGCGGCCCCGGAGGTGCGCCCCAAGCGCCGCCGCCGCACTGCGGCCGACGTCGCCGCCGCGGAAGCGGAGGCGCAGGCCGAAGCCGCCATCGAGGCCGAGCGCGAGCTCAAGGCGCGCGAGGCGCTCGAGGCCGCCAAGGCGGAGGACGACGAGGAGAAGCCCTCGCTCGAAGAGCGCGCCGCCGCGTTGTTCAAGGAGCTGCCCGCGGCCCAAGAGACGCATCCCGAGCCGCTCGCCGCCAGCCCCTTCGCGGCGCCGACGACCGCCTCGGCCCCCGTTTCCGGGCTGTCCACGCCGGCCCCCCCCGCGCCGCGCCCCGTGATTCCCACGCCGGTCCGCCCCAAGCCGGTGGCCAGCGCCGCGCCCGGCGGCGCCGTGCCGCCCCGGCCGGTCGCGTCGGCGGCCCCCGGCGCGGGCCCGCTCGAGGAGCGGCGACGCGACAAGGGGAAAAAGCGCAAGAAGGGGAAGAAGTCGCTGGTGGACCAGGAGGCCGTGGCGCAGAACATCTCCCGCACCCTCGCCTCGATCAAAGGGCCGGTGGGCCGCAAGGGCGTCCACCGCCGCGAGGAAGGTCCCAGCTTCCGCGACGTCGAGGAGCAGAAGCGACGCGACGAGAAGGAGCGCGAGAAGACGCTGGTGCGGGTGACGGAGTTCATCACCGTCTCCGAGCTCGCCAACAATCTCAAGGTCCCCGCCAAGGAGATCGTCGCCTTCGCCTTCAAGGAGCTGGGGCAGATGGTGACGATCAACCAGCGGCTCGACTTCGACATGATCGAGCTGATCGCGTCGGCGTTCGGCTTCCAGGCGGTGCGCGAGGAGGAGTACGCGGTCGCGGTGCCGGAAGAGACGGTGACCGAGGAGGCGGGCGCGCGCAAGCCGCGCTCGCCGGTGGTGACGGTCATGGGGCACGTCGACCACGGCAAGACGTCGCTGCTCGACTACGTTCGCAAGGCGAACGTGGTGGCGGGAGAAGCGGGCGGCATCACGCAGCACATCGGCGCCTACCAGGTGAAGCTCAAGGACAATCGCTCGATCACGTTCCTCGATACGCCGGGGCACGAGGCGTTCACCGCCATGCGGGCCCGCGGCGCCCAGGTGACCGACATCGTGGTGCTCGTGGTCGCGGCGGACGACGCCATCATGCCGCAGACGATCGAGGCGATCTCGCACGCCAAGAACGCGGGCGTCCCGATCGTGGTCGCGATCAACAAGATCGACCTGCCCACCGCCAACGTGCAGAAGGTCAAGCAGGACCTCCTGGCGCACGGGGTGGTGCTCGAGGAATTCGGCGGCACCACGCTCGCCACGCCGATCTCCGCCAAGGCCGGGACCAACGTGCAGGAGCTGCTCGACCAGATTCTGCTGCAGGCGGAGCTGCTCGATCTCAAGGCCAACCCCGACCGCAAGGCCCAGGGCACGGTGCTGGAGGCGACGCTCGATCCGGGCAAGGGACCGCTCGCCACGATCCTGGTGCAGAACGGCACGCTGCGGGTGGGCGAGGATTTCATCTGCGGGCAGTTCTACGGGCGCGTCCGCGCGATGTATGACGAGCGCGGGCAGACGGTGGACGCCGCCGGCCCGTCGACGCCGGTCCAGGTGCTCGGCTTCGAGGGCGTACCCGAGGCGGGCGACACGTTCCAGGTGATGGCCGACGCCGCCGCGGCGCGCGACATCGCTCAGAAGCGCCAGCGGCTCGAGCGCGAGGCTCAGCACCGCCGCACCGGCCGCGTGAAGACGCTCGAGGACTTCATGGCCGAGCGGGCCGAGGGTGGGGCGGCCACACTGCGTATCATCATCAAGGCCGATCAGGGCGGTCCCGCCGAGGCGCTGGCCGACGCGCTGGCGCAGCTGTCCACGCCCGAGGTGAAGGTCGAGGTGGTCCATCGAGGCGTCGGGGCGATCACCGACGGCGACGTGCTGCTCGCCAAGGCCTCCAACGCGATCATCATCGGCTTCCACGTCAGGCCCGACTCGAACGCCCGGGCCTCGGCCGAGCGGGAAAAGGTGGAGATCCGCACCTACCGCATCATTTACGAGGCGGTGGAAGAGGTGAAGGCGGCGATGGCCGGCCTGCTCGCGCCCGAACGGAAGGAAGTCGTCCTGGGCGAAGCGGAAGTCCGTCAGATCTTCAAGATCGCGAAAGTGGGGACGATCGCCGGCAGCTTCGTGCGTTCGGGCGTGATTCCGCGCACGGCGCGGGTGCGGGTGGTGCGCGACGGCGTCGAGGTGTACGATGGCACGCTGGCCTCGCTCAAGCGCTTCAAGGACGACGTGCGCGAAGTGCGCGAGGGCTTCGAGTGCGGCATCGGCGTCGAGAACTTCAACGACCTGAAAGTCGGCGACCTGATCGAGGCGTATCGCATTGAGGAGGTCGCGCGCTCGCTGACGCCCGCGTGATCGTCGGCGTCATGACCTGGGAGCTGCATCTCGCGGCGTGTCACTCGCTCAAGGACAAGCGCCACGTACTGAAAAGCCTCAAGGACCGTCTCCACAACCGCTTCAACGTCTCGGCCGCGGAGACGGCCCACCATGACCTGTGGCAGCGCGCCGAGCTGACGGCGTGCGTCGTGGCGACGGACCGCCGGCACGCCGAGAGCGTGCTGCGGGAGGCGGACCAGCTGGTGGAAGCCGCCGACGGCGCCCGAATCGTGGACACGAGCACGAGCTTTTTCTGACATGATGCGACGACCGAGCCACCGCCCCGAGCGCGTAGCGGAGGCGATCCGCCAGACCGTGGCCGAGTTTCTCACCGGCAACGTGCGCGACCCGCGCGTCGGGTTCGTCACCGTCACGGCGGTGGACGTCTCGGCCGACCTGGGTCACGCCCGGGTGCGCGTCAGCGTAATGGGAAGCGAGGAAGAAAAGGCGAAGTCGCTCGAAGGTCTGGCGAGCGCGGCCCGCTTCCTCCGCGCCCAGGTCGCCAAGGAGCTGCCGCTGCGCACCACGCCCGAGCTGCACTTCGAGCTCGATCGCGGACTCGAGCACGCGCAACGCATCGATCAGGTCCTGCGGGATCTCAAGGAGGGCGCGGGCTGATTTCGGGCGTGGCGCTCGTGGTGAAGCCGGGAGGCCCCGCGGGGCCCACCTCGCACGACGTCGTCGATACGGTGCGTGGTGCGCTCGGCACCGACCGGGTGGGTCACCTTGGGACGCTCGATCCCTTCGCCGCGGGTTTGCTCGTGATCGTGGTGGGGCGCGCCACGCGACTCGCGCCGTTCGCCGCGGCGTGGACCAAGGCGTACGAGGGGGTAATCCGGCTCGGCACCACCACCAGCACCGACGACGCGACGGGCGTGCCGGTCGCGACTTCGGACGCGTGGCGCGACATCGATGCGGAGCAGGTCGAGCGCGTGCTGGCGACGTTCCGCGGCGCCTATGACCAGCGGCCGCCCGCCTATTCCGCGGTCAAGGTGGCCGGGGAGCGCGCCTACCGCCGGGCCCGCCGGGGCGAAGCCGTCGCGCTCCCGGCGCGCCGCGTCGAGGTCACGGAGCTCGTGCTCGTCCGCTGCGCACCGCCCGACGTCTCGTTCCGGGCCCGGGTGAGCGGCGGGACGTACCTCCGCAGCCTGGCACGCGACGTCGGTGAGGCGCTGGGATGCGGCGCGCATCTCGCGGCCCTGACGCGCACCGAGGTCGGCCCGTACCGGCTGGCAGCGGCCGTGGCGCCGGAGGCGGTGACGGCCGGCGACCTGCGCGAGCCCGCCGAGCTGGTCGGTGGCCTGCCGCGGCGGGACCTGGACGACGCCGGGCGGGCCGCCGTGATTCACGGTCGGGCCGTGCCCGCGGGAAGCGGGATGCGGGATGCGGGCAGCGTGGCGCTCTTCGCCAATGGTCAGCTCGTGGCGATCGCGCAGCAGGTCGGGGATGTCCTCAAGCCCCGCGTTGTGGTGGCGGAGCAGTGAGCGGCAGCGTCGCGACGGTCGGCACGTTCGACGGCATTCACCGCGGGCACCAGGCGGTGCTCGACGACGTGGTGCGGCGCGCCCGGGCCCGCGGGCTGGTGAGCCTGTTGGTGACGTTCG
>DATNOR010000077.1:0-10695 GCA_035601235.1 Gemmatimonadales bacterium | reverse complement strand
CCTCCTCGCGTTGGCGCTCGCCGCCTGCAGCAGCGAAACGGCCCCCACCGGATGGATCCCGAGCGACGGCGCCATCAAAGGGGTGATCACGACGACGACTGTGTTCCCGGCCCCGTCCCGTGCATCGGTCCCGGCGGCGCATGCACGCGGCGACCAGGTCCGGGGGATCCCCACGCCGCCCAGCGTCGCGTCGCTCCTGCGCCGCCCGTCGCGTACCGCGCTCTTGGCGCGGCGCCCACGCGGCGCCCGGCCCGCGGCCACGCCGCGCGACCTGATCGTCACGTTCCGGCATGGCGCACTCGGCGCTCCGCCCGTGGGCTCCGCGGCGCTCGCGACGAGGGCGAGCGCCCGGGCCGTGGGCGCGGCGATCCGAGCCCGTTTTCAGGGCCTCCTCCCCCCAGGCGCCGCGGTCACCGGCGTCTCGCCTGCCATCCTCGCGGCGAAGGTGCGGGTGACCGATTCGACCGCACTGGACGGCGTCGCCGCCGCGTTGCGTCGCGATCCGGCCATCGCCGCCGTCACTCGCAATCGCTTGCTCTGGCTGGACGAGACGGCCTACGCCCCTGCCGGCGGGGCAGGGGGCTGGGGTGGGACGGGGGCGAGTGGCCCGGCAGCTGCGGCGCTGCGGGTCGTGCCGAACGACACGTTCTTTGCCATCCAGTCATGGCACTACGGCCTGATCGACTTGCCGCGCGCCTGGACCATTACGACGGGGAACCCGTCCGTGCTGGTCGCGCTGGTCGACGACGGAACCCGCTTCGACCATCCGGCGCTCGCCGGGAATCTGACGTCCGATGGATACGACTTCGTGACCGATGCCGATTCGCTGGTGCTCTGCTCCGGCGACACCATCACGAACGCCGCCGACGGCGGCGGTTACGATCCAGATCCGACGATCCTGGCGTCCTACAGTCCCGATTCCACCGGGACGTGCTACAATCCTGACGATATCGGCGCCCATGGGGTACACGTCGCGGGCACGATCGGGGCGGTGGGCAACGACCGCGTCGGCGTCACCGGTGTGAACTGGAACGTGAGAATCCGTCCGGTGCGCGCACTGGGTGTGGCCGGGTTCGGGGAGTTCTACGACATCGCCCAGGGCATTCTGTACGCCGCCGGTCTGCCGGCCGACGACGGCAAGGGCGGCACCGTACAGCCGACGTCCGGGGCCAAGATCATCAACTTGAGCCTGGGCGGCCCGGATACCGACACGACGCTGCACAGCGCCATCATCAGCGCCACGAACGCGGGAGCGCTCGTCGTGGCAGCGGCGGGAAACGCGGGCACGTCCGCGCCGCACTATCCGGCTGCCTACCCCGAGGTCCTGGCCGTCGCCGCGGTGGGGCCCGACGGTGCTCCGGCGTCGTACTCGAGCTTCGGCCCCTACGTCACCCTCCGGGCCCCGGGAGGAAACTTCGAGCTCGGCGACTTCACCGACGGCGTGTTCTCTGCCATCTGGGACTTTGCCCGCGGCCAGCCGGACTACGCGTGGGCCGAAGGCACGTCGATGGCGAGCCCGCACGTCGCGGGTGTTGCAGCCCTATTGCTGGCCCAGACCCCGGCACTCACGGCGAGCGAGCTGCGGTCGCGCCTCACGAGCTATGCCGTCGGCCCGCCCACGCAGTACGGCGTCGGTCTGGTCAACGCCTACAACAGCCTGACGCAACGCCATGGCCCGGCGACCCAGGTGTACGCGCTGCTCTATTCCGGGGTCACGAGCGAATTCTTGCAGCGGGTCGCCGCTCAGCCGGATGGGAGCTTCGCGTTCAGCAGCGTGGAAGACGGCCGCTACTTGGTGTACGGCGCCACCGACGAGAGCGGCGACCAGCAGCTGGGTGTTCCCGGCAGGTTGTGGGGCGCATTAGGAGGCCCGGCAACGCCGACCGCCATCACGGTCTTGAGCGCGGCACCATACGCCGCCTCGTTCACGCTCGGGTTCCCGGCGCAGATCCAGCCCAACCACACGCTCGCTACCGCGAACGGCCTGGCGATCGGTGGGTACACGCGCGCCATTCTGGCCGACACGCTGCAGCTCGACGTCTATCGGGTGAAGATCCCGAGCTCGGGGACGTACACGTTCGAGACTTCGGGTTGGGTCGGGTCGTGTGGCTGGGCGCTCGAGGAAGCCACGGCGATCCTGCTATTCGACGCCGGGGGCACCTTGATCACGTACACCCCCGACTTCACCGACCCCAACCACTTCACCTACTGCTCGCGCCTGACCCGCTCCCTCACTCCCGGGACGTATTACGTGGGCGTCGCGGGAGCGTTCAACGGGCTCCAGTATCAGCTCCAGGCGCGCACCGGATCGTGAAGGCTATCGCCCGCCGAAGCGAATGCCGGTCGTGAAGGGGAGAAACGTCGTGCGGGGAAAACCCGACACTGCCGCGACGTTCACGTAGCGCGTCTCGAAAAACAGCGTCACCCCACGCAGCGCCAAGGCCACCCCGCCGCCCACGTTCCAAGCGAGTTTGGTGGCGGCGCGGTCCGCGGTCGATTCGCTCGTGCTGATGGAGATCGTCGTGTGGTACAGGCCCACGCCTGCGATCGCGTACGGCTTCAGGTGCGCCGCCGCCGACTGATAGGTGAGGTTGATGCTGGCACCGGCAAGCTTCGTTTTCTCGTCCGTCGGCTGGCCCAGCGCGCTGCTGAGGGTGTCCTTGAGGCGGTCGTTCGCGCTGTTGGCGGCGTAGCTCAAGTCGATGCGGAACCCGAGCGGGAAGACGGGCAGCTTGAACGCGAGCAGCGCCAATCCGTGCCACGCGGTATTGAAGCCCTGCCCGCCGGCCGTCGCGTGATAGTCGCCCACCGGAGCCGTCAACCCTCCACCGAGACCGAACTGAGGGTGGATGCCCTGGGCCGCCACCGAGACCGCGGCGAAGCACGCGACGGCCACGGCGCGCGCGGCTCTGCTTGACGAGGACATGCGAATCGCTCCTCACGTGGATGCGGCGAACGAGGTGAGTCTCAGCCTGGAATAGTGGCAGGAGAAGCGATGCCCGGCAACTCGGGGCTAGCGTGGCGCCGGGCGGCGCCCTGCCGCGATGCCGCGCAGGGCGGGCAGGTCGCGCAGGTCCACCACGCGCCGCTCCAGCCCCGCCAGACCGGCGCGCGCCAGCCGGCGCAGCTGGCGGTTGGTGGTCTGCCGGCTCAGGTTGGCGAACGCCGCGATCAAGTCCTGACTCACTTCCAGCCGCGCGCCGCCCGGGGAGTCGCCCGTGGCGCAGATCTGCTCGGCCAGGAGCAGCAGCGTGTTCGCCACGCGCCGCAGCGGGTCGCGCAGTGAGAGCATCGCCAGCCGGTCGACCAGGGCGGCGTATCGGCAGCCGTCCCACGCCACGACCGCGAGGGCGAACGGCAGATTCGCGGTCAGGTGCCTCTCGAATGCTTCGGCGGAGAGCTCCAGCGTCGTGCTGGGCAGCAGCGCGACGGCGTGGCGTGTCTCGGTACTCGATTCGGGATGCCACACCTGCGGCGTCACCAGCGACCCTGGACCGAACACATCGAGCATCGCGTTATTCGCCCGCCCGACCGCCAGGCGCAAACCGATGGCGCCGTCGCTCACGTAGACGTGCAGTCGCATCAGTCGCTCGGTGGGGAGGAGCATTTCACCCGCCCGGTATGCGTGCGTCTCGACGCCGGGAAGGCCGGCGATCTCACGGGCCACGAGCTCCAAGCGACGCGGCTCCTGACGGGCGCGGGCTGCGGTCGACATGCGACGCCTAGAGCGTCATCAAAAACGAGGCCACGGTTTCGGCACGGGTGTAGCGTGGACTGCGAGCGACGTTGCGGCGGCGCTATGCCGGGGTCGCGGTCCGCTCCGCGGTGTCGAGCGCACGCCTCACCGTCTGCAGCAGCAGGCCGCTCTCGAACGGCTTGCGCACGAACGCCGCGCCTGCGTCGAGCAGGCCGTCGTGCGCGATTGCCTCGGGGCTGTAGGCGGACATGTAGACCACGCGGATGCCGGGGCGCTGCTCCCGCACCCGCTGGGCGACTTCCCGGCCGTTCATCTCGGGCATGATCACGTCGGTGAGGAGCAGGTGGATCGGTCCGGGATGCTCCCGCAGGGTGTCGAGCGCTTCGACGCCACCGGGCGCGTCGAGCACGGCGTAGCCGCTGCGCTGCAGGATCCGCTTGGTGACGACCCGCACGGCCGGCTCGTCGTCCACGACGAGCACGGTCTCGCCCGCGCCGCGCGGGGTGCCGGTCGACTCCGCCGCCGGCGCCGCGGCCGCGACGAGCTCGTGCCACGGCAGGTAGATCGTGAAGGTCGCGCCCGCGCCGGGCGCGCTCTCCGTCCAGATGTAGCCGCCGCTCTGCTTCACGATCCCATACGTCGTGGCGAGGCCGAGCCCGGCGCCGTGGCGACCCGGCTTGGTCGTGAAGAACGGCTCGAACAAATGGCGCTGCGTCTCGTCGTCCATCCCCACGCCGCTATCTCGCACGGCGAGCGTAGCGTAGCGGCCCGGCCGCATGGGCGGGTGCTCGCGGGCGAACGCTTCGTCGACCATGACGGTTCGCGTGACGACCTCCAGGCGGCCGCCGCCCGGCATCGCGTCCCGCGCGTTCATCACGAGATTGAGCACCGCCTGCTCGAGCTGCGCCGGATCCACGCGCACGGCGCCGCTCGGTGCGGCCAGGTCGAGCCTGAGCTCGATCCGCGCACCGAGCAGTGGCCGCAGCGCGCGCTCCATCCCCCCCACCAGACTGTTGAGATCGAGCGGGCGCGGCACCAGCACCTGCTGCCGGCTGTAGGCCAGCACCTGGCGTGTCAGCTGTGCCGCCTGCGTGGCGGCCGTTTTGATCTCTTCGAGATCGCTGCGCCGGGCGTAGGCGCGCGGCAGGTCGTCGAGCAGGATCTCGGCCGAGCCGAGCACCACCGTCAGGAGGTTGTTGAAGTCGTGCGCGATCCCGCCGGCCAGGCGCGCCACGGACTCCATCCGGTGGACGCGGCTGAGCCGCTCCTCCAGCTGGTGCTGCTCGGTGACGTCGCGTGTAATGCCCAAGACGCCGATGATGCGGCCGTGGTAGTCGCGCAACGGGCTGCGGGTAAGCAGCAGCGCGCGGCGGCGCCCCTCGACAACCACTTGCTCCTCCGCGCTCTCGCTCTCACCGCGCGAGCGCACGCGCTCGTCCGCATCGCGCGAGCGACCGGCCTGGTCGGCGGGGAACAGCGCCGTATCGTCGCGGCCGACGATCTCGCTCGCCGGCCGGCCCAGCAGCCGGGCCGCGCTCGAATTGATGAGCACATAGCGACCCTCGAGATCCTTCGCCACGATGGCGTCGCTCGAGCTCTCGATGATCTCTTGCAGCAGGTCGCGGCTGCCCCGCAGCGCCTGCTCGGCCTGCTTCGCGTCGGTGATGTCCAGCGACAGCGACATCCCCGCGACGATCGTCCCCTGCTCGTCGCGCACGGGGCCGGCGCGCACCAGCAGCCAGCGGTCCTGATACGTGACCTCGGCCGCGGCCCGGCGTCCGGCCAGCGCGCCCCGGTACAGCGGCTCGAGCGCCTGCGCGGTCTCGGGCGGAAGGACATCCCGGACGGCCTTGCCCTCGCATCCGGGGGGCGCGAGCCCGGCGTCCCCGCCGTCGTTGGCCCCCGCCATGAGGTAGCGCAGGTCGTGATCGAACAGGACCAACGAGCCGTCGGGGAAGTTGCGCGCCAGCGTGCCGTACAGAGCTGCGACGTGGGGGAACGTGCGCGATCGCAGGGGCTTCACACCCGGTCTCCGTCCCTCGAGGGATGCGCGATTGCGCGCCACGGACAGGGCTATCGCACTATCCATGCCCCCCAGTGCTGCTCCGGGACCACACCCGTTGCACCATAATGGTGCGGGGAGGGGTCACGTCCGCACCTGGTTGCGACCCCCTTCCTTGGCACGATACAGGGCGCGGTCGGCGGCCTTGATGACCTGGTCCGATTTGGTATGCCGGTCGGTTTTCTCGGCCACGCCGATGCTGATGGTCACCGGCACCCGCTCACCGGGACCGCGGTCGGTCAGGATCTTTTCCTTTTTTTTCTTCGAGCGGAAGCGGGCGCGCAGAATGAAGCGCGTGTCCTCGACGGTCTTGCGCAGCTCGTCCAGGTCCGGGAGACACTGCTCCGCGCCCCGGCCGACGAAGATCACGGCGAACTCCTCGCCGCCATAGCGGTAGGCTTTGCCGCCGCCCGGCACCTGGGCGAGCTTGGCCGCGATCATCCGTAGCACTTGATCGCCCACGTCGTGGCCGTGACGGTCGTTGATGCGCTTGAAGTGATCCACGTCGATCATGGCCACGCTGTAGTGGCCGCCGAGCCGCAGCAGTGCTTCATTGAGGGCGCGCCGGGCCGGCAACCCGGTGAGGCTGTCCTGGTACGCCATGTGGTAGGAGGCTTCCACTACGGCGACGATCAGGATGAGCGCGGAGGTGGCGAGGTAGAACGTCGAGAACCCGGGGCTGCCGGGGCGCACCACCGAGAGACCGATGAACGCCGGGATCAGGGCCCAGGAGAACGAGCGCCCGGCTTGGGTGGGCGCGAGCAGCTGCCCGGCCGCCAGCAGACCTGCGGCCACGAAGAAGGCGAGCAGCGCGGGATCCGCCATGGGTGTCCACGCGAACATCCACCCGGGCAGGAGGCGACTGTGCAGCAGCGCGGCCGTGACCCCCGGCGTGGCGCGGTCCAGGATCGAGACCCCCACCACCTGTCCCAGGATCAGGGTGAGCCGCACGAGGCCGGGGGGCGTGAGGAACCCGCGCTCCGCGGTGAGCGCGAGGGCGGCGAAATTGAGCGGCAGCAGGACGGCGATCGCCTGGAACACGACGCGGTCCCGCGTCAGGCCGTGGCCGCTGGCGAAGTGCAGCAGGGTGCGGTCCGCGAGCGCCAGCACCAGCAGCGCGAACAGCAGGCGGCTGCGGTGGAAGCGCCAGCCGATGAGTACGCCGGCCCCGAACACCGCGTAGGGGTAGAACGGCGCGAGCGGCGCGAGCAGGTCCTCGAGCCATTTCGCGTGTGTGTAGGCCAGCGCCGCGAGAATGATGGGGGCTTCGGGCAGTCCGTACCCCACGACCTTCCACACGGCCGCGTAGGCGGCGTAGTTCTGCTGCGCTGCGGCTCGCGGCACGGGTGCGGGGCTCCTCGGGGTCGTTGGGGCCGCCGGACGACGCGCGGTCTCGGGCGGGCACTAAAGGGTACGCGGAACAGGCGCGAGGTCAACCGTCGGGTTGCGTGTGGAGCGGGCGGCTGGCGATATTTTCCGCGCCGTGGCGGTATCGTCTAGGGGACTAGGACGGAGCCCTCTCAAGGCTCAAACACGGGTTCGAATCCCGTTACCGCTATGAAGACGGAAATACGTCGTCCGCCCCCATCGTCTAACGGTCAGGACACCACTCTTTCAAGGTGGGAACAGGAGTTCGATTCTCCTTGGGGGCAGATACGTTAAAGACGTCGAGGAAACGACGTCACGGAAGAGCGTCACGGAAAGACGTTACGGACAGGCGTGAGAAAGTCGTGGTCGCGCGATCACGGTTTTCCGTGACGGTGTTCCGTGACGGTTCTCCGCGACGTAGTTCCCGTAGCTAGGGCCGATAGCTCAACTGGCAGAGCAACTGACTCTTAATCAGTAGGTTCTCGGTTCGATTCCGAGTCGGCCCATAGACTTACGCGATCGCTTGCTAATCTTTGCAAATCTTTGAACGGCCTGTCATGCCTGACAGGCCGTTTCTTCGTCAGGCGACGTGACGCTGATGCGCACGCATCTCCAGACGATTCGGGGCGCGGTGTCGCTGGAGCATCCGCGCCGCGATCTCGCCACGTGGCTCAGGAAAGCGGGTGGCTCCTAGAGGACCTTGTGCACGAAGAGGAACGCCACGCGGACCCTCCACCGGGTGCCCGGCACGCGGAAATCCCGGCACGGATGCCGGTCGCGCATGCGCCTGCCGTTGGGAAGAGTGATATGGTATCGGCAACGGTGGTCGCCACCTTCAAACGACCACCACTTGAAGTCCAGGGCGCGCCACAGCGCGACGAGAAGCGCCAGGCAGCTACCTTCGACGAATTGAGGGAGCTGGGGCAGCAAGAATGCGACAAGTTGAGGCCAGACGCGCGCCAGCGCATCCTTCAGCAAGGCCAAGCGGACCGACAGCTTATGCTTGAACGTCATGGGCACTTCCTTTCGGGCGCAAAAAGGGGCCGCCACATCCGACCATGAGTCGAATCGCTGGCGGCCCGGCGGGCATGGCGATTTGCTCGCCGTAGCCCCGTGACTTTGCGTCACCGTCTTTCGACGGCTTTGCTCTGAGCAGCGTGCTTTACGCCCTCAAGCCTATGAGGCCGCGGCGGCTCGGACTGTGATCCTCGTCATGCTGGCGACACGGGCCGCGGTCCCGACGACGCGGCCCTCTTTTGCTCTCACCGAGTCGCTGTTACCGTTGTGGCATGAGAGGTAGCCGGACGAAGACCGCCGCCTTCGTCGCATGTGGCATAGTTTGCGGGCTGATGCTCGTGACGGGCTGCCAAGGCCGAGCTAGGGGCAGCGTCAGCGGAGATGTGTACTTGCTGATGCAGAACGGCGACGTGAAGCGTGGAGCGGGAAACACCGTGGTTCTGCTTGGTCCCGCTGATTCGGTGCTCGCCAAGCGCGGGCGAATCTGTCGAGCGCACGGTGACCAACTCTTAGCTGCGGCGCGGCAAGGAGAGGGAGGCTTGACGGGCGAAGCCTTGGCAGACCGTGCACGCGTCGACATTGACACTGTACTCGCGCGCTTCGCGGTGGCGTCCTCGAAGACCGGGATCAACGCGCACTATCGCATCGACCACGTGCCCGCAGGGCGGTACATCCTTTGGGCGGAGACCGTTATCGGAGACAACGCCTACACCTGGTGGGCGCCGGTCATGATCGCCGACGGGGATTCCGTCTCGAAAGACCTAGATAACAGCACAGAGGCTCACGCTGCGGTTTATTGCGGCCAAGTGAAGGCTTCGCTCGCACCCACCCTCACGCGTGTTGCAGATTCTCTCGCTCGCGTCAGGGATTCCGTGGCCAACTTCGCCGAGCGACAGCGCCGGAAAGGCTGGCTCCTTTGCATGATTCGAGCACGTGCGTCCCTCAAGAGAGCTGACGGTGTAGTCGAAGGGGACATTGTGGATCGTCAGCGCGAGTGTTGGAGCACGTTTCCGGTCGACCCCATCTGGGCCAACTCGCAGAATCCACCATGAAAGGAAAGGCAGGCGAGCTAGGCCCCGGTTCACGAAGCGTGGACCGGAGCTCTTCTTTTCTAACACTGGCGCGTTTACCGTTGCGGCATGTGGCGCGACCTGTGGGCGTTCGTGCGGGCGTTGCGAAAGCACTTCTTCGGCCTCGCGGGCGGAACATTCGTGGGCGCGGTGATGCTCCTTTGGGACGACGTGCTTCACTGGGGCGAAATCCCCTCGTGGGCGTGGGTGGTTGCGGCGGTGCTGGGCTTGTTCATCTCAGGATTCAACGCCTGGCGCGAGGAACACGGGAAGGTCGCGGCGTCGCCAGAGGCCATTGACCCTGAGGCATCACGGCGCCCGGAGTTTGAAAGGCAGATCGCAAAGCTCAACCCAGACCAGCAGACCGTCTTGCGGTACGTGATAAACGTCGGGGACACCAGTGCCCAGCAGCTCCGCGATAGATTCTTCCACGAACAACAGAACAAGAGCGTAAGCGCCCACGACGCGGACCTCTTGATGCTCGGCATCGCAGAGACCACCGGCCTTCTGGAACCCAAGGATAAAGGAACGGCCTTCCCGCGTTATGGCGTCAAGGCCGTGTGGGCGAATCTGCTCACGGAATGGACCGCGCCACCTACGGTCGTTGACAAACGGATCGCAGACAAGGCTCGGGCATTGCGACGGACGCTCGCCGCGAGCTTTGAGGACTGGCCGGCCGGCCTCGACAAGCTCGACGATCTTACCACGTGGGCAGCCAAACTACTCGGCGGCTTCCCCGCGACGGAGAGGATGCTCACCGAGATCGTCGAGCGCCGGCCCGACGCCTCGCGCCGGGTCGAGCGAACGGTGGGGACGGCGAGCGACGCCTACTACGCAGCGGCCGACATCATCAACAGGCTGTTCAAGAAAGGCGGGTTGTCTATCGACGAGCACAATCGAGAGGCGGTCGGAACGCAGATTCGGGAGGCCGTAGTGCACGTGAAAGAATGCCTCGCGGCGCTGGACACACTCTTCACGTAGCGCGAGCCCGGTTCACGATGCGTGGACCGGGGCGCTTCTTGCTAATCTTTGCAAATCTTTATGAGGGAATTGCACCCGATTCCGGGGTCCGATCGGTCGAAGAATGGGGTAGTTTGTGCTCAGGACTCGTCGGAGTTCACCGGAGTGCCAACCCCACGACCGGACTCTTAATCAGTAGGTTCTCGGTTCGATTCCGAGTCGGCCCATGAAGCCTCCACGACTGACTGCCGACCAGTGACTAGCGCGTCATGTACCGGCGCAGCGCGAAGATCGCCACACCGAAGGCGACGACTATCAGGACGCGCAACACACCGATGAAGGACATGTGCTCCGCCTAGGAATGGGCTCCGCATGAAATGTTGCCGCTCCGCCACCCGTTTCGCATATTAGCGCCATGGGAATCCTGGGCGGACTGGGGTTCGCGTCGATCTTCTACTTCGCCGCCGAGTACGAGCACATGAGCGGCTGGAAGTGGGCCCTCGCCAGCATTGCGCTCTCGG
>DATNOR010000076.1:0-152747 GCA_035601235.1 Gemmatimonadales bacterium | reverse complement strand
GTCTGCTGGTTCTGGTACGCGAAGCCGGGCGACCACGTGATCGCCGGGGTGATGTTCACCGGCGACGGTGTCAGGCTCACATTGGGAAAGTTCTGCGTGATGAGCCCGCTGCCGATCTCCTGACGCCGGCTGCCGCCGATGTTGAGCGTGCCCCAATCGAACTGCTTGTTGAAGCTCATCTGCGAGCCCAGGCTGGCCGTGGCGAGGTACGGGTTGACCGTGTTTTGCTGGATCACGCTCGTGCTGGTGGCGTAGTCGACGCTCGCGTTGAAGCTGGTGCGCGACGAAAAGCTCTGCTGGTGCTGCCAACCGAGGCGGATCGAGCTTCCCGGAATGTCGAGCTGGGCGTAGCGCTCGAACGAGAGGCCGCCGTTGATGAAGTGATCGAGCCAGCGGTAGCGCGTCTGTCCCTTGAGCGCCAGATAGCGGTCGGCGTACCAGTCGCCCGAGACCAGAAAGTCTACGTAGTCGTTGACTACGAAGTAGTAGCCGAGGTTCGCCACGTGGCGCTGGTAGCGGCGGGTGGGACGGACGATGTCGCTGAGGCCGAAGCGCGGCACCAGGATGCCGCTGCGCCGGCCCCGCCGCACGTCCTGAAAGATGAACGGCAGCCACATGATGGGAACGTCGTGGATGTACAGCACCGCCGGGCGCGCCACCATCACATTCTTGTTGAGCCACTTCATCTGACCGGTGGCGAAGTGGTAATCGGGAACGGGGTTGTCGTCCGACGTGATCTCGCTGTTGGCGCCGTACAGGCGGGTGGAGCCCGAATCCACGGCGAGGTCCCCGCGCACCAGCCAGTGCGCCGCGCCCTGCTGAAAATCGGTGAGCGCATTGTGCACGGTGCCGCGCTTGACGCAGGTGTCGTACCCCATATCCTCGCCCACCAGCACGGTGGCCTGATCGAACAGCTTCGGGTCACCGATGGCGTCCAGATGACAACTCTGCCGGCGGTACCGGATCGAATCGGACTCGACCTTGGTGCCTTCCCGCTCCACGTACGCGGTGCCCCGCAGGTGGACCGTCTCGGTGTCGCCCCCCTGCACGATCAGCGTGTCCGCCATGTACTGGGTCAGGCGGAATCCCTTGAGCTGCTTGAGCGAATCCATCACGGCATCGGAGGCGGGGAAGCTGCGGCTCGGGCCGGTCGGGAGACCGAGCTTTCGGGCGGTCGCCGTGTCGAGCGCCCGGCCCTGCAGCGTGTCCGCGGTGCGCGCGGTATCGGGGCGGGGCGGCCGCAGCGGCGGCCGTTGCGACGGGATCTGTGCGTTGAGCGATCCGCCCACGCCGAACAGCAGCAGCACGCCGAGCGCGGCGGCGCTCGCAGCCCCTCCCTCGGCCCGCTGGCGCCGCCGCCGGCGCTTCTCGACTACCCAGGCGCACCAGATGCTCACCTCAAACAAGAGCCACAGGGGCACCATCATGAGCAGCATCGAGACCGCGTCGGGCGGGGCGAGCAGGGCGGCGGCGACGGCCGAAATCGCGATGGCGTAGCGGCGGTTGCGGGCCAGAAACTGCGGCGTCACGAGACCGAGAATCGCGAGAATCACCACCACCAGGGGCAGCTCGGTGATGACGCCGAACGCGATGATCAGCTGCGCGGCGAAGGCGAAGTACTTGTCCGCCGTAATGAGGGGGTCGAAGACATTCTGCTGGAAGCTGAGCAGCACGCCCAAGGCGCGGGGCAGCACCCACAGATACGCGGCGGCCGCGCCCCCGAGAAACAGCAGGGCGCCGGCGGACAGGGCCGGGATGATCAGGCGGCGCTCCCGCTCGTACAGCGCCGGCGCCAGGAACGCCCAGGCCTGATACCCCACCACGGGCGAGGCCAGCACCAGGCCCACCACGAAGGCGAACTTCAGGGTGATGAAAAACGGATCGGTGGGACTGGTGACGCGCAGCTTGCCGCCGGGGATCAGCGGCTTGATCGGCTCGATCAGCAGGCCGATGACGTCGATGTGCTCGACGATCACCCAGCCCACCAGCGTGCCGACCACGACGGCGAGCAGGCTGTACAGAATGCGCCAGCGCAGCTCCTCGAGGTGGTCGAGGAACGGCATCTCGGCCCGGCTCTCGGGAGTGTCAGGCACGACTCACGACCGGCCCCGCCGGGCTAGCGCCCCAGGCGTTGCAGCTTGTCGTGCGCGAGATTGGCCTCGTCGGAGCGGGGATAGCTCGAGATGACCCGACCATAGTAGGTACGGGCGGCCGCCTTGTCGCCCCGCTGCTCGGCGAGCAGCCCCAGCTTGTACAGCGCCGAGGGCGCCCGCGACGAGTTGGGATAGGTCCTCACGACCTGCTGATACACCGCGGCCGCCGAATCCGCGCTCTCCCCCGCAAACGTCTCGCCCACGTAGTACAGCGCATCGGGCGCCCGCTCGTGCGTCGGGTACACACGCAGAAACTCGCGAAACCCGAGGCGTGCCGTGCCGAGGCTCCCCCGGCGGAACTGCTGCAGCGACAGCTCGTACATCTGGTTCGGCCCCGCCCCCGCGGGGTTCCCCGAAGGCCCGACCGGGACCGCGGCGCCGCCGTGGCTGGTATCCGGCACCGGCACCGGTTGCCGCGCCTGCTCCTCCAGCTTGCCCCGCAGCTCGGTGAGCCGCTGCTGGCTCTGGCCGGTCAGCTCCTGCACCGTGACGAGCTGCTGCTGCACGGCGAGCAGCTCGGTCTTCGTGTCGCCGCGCAGCTGCACCAGATACGCCTGCTGCGCCGCGAGCTTCTCCTGCACGGCCGCCAGCAGCATGCGCACGGAGTCGATCTGCAGCGCGCGGGCGCTGTCGCCCCGCATGCGCTCCACGCGCAGCGCCTCGACCTGGAGCTCGACGCGCCGGACGTCGCCCTTGAGGGCGCAGCCAGCGGTGAGCCCCAGGCCGATGAGCGCCAGCCACGCCCGCGTCACGCGCGCGCCGCTCAGGGCTGCTTGAGGGCGTCGCCGCCCGCAAGGATTTCGAACTCGTCGCGCCGGTTCTTGGCCCACGCTTCCTCGTCGTGGCCGGGATCCATGGGCCGCTCTTCGCCGTAGGACACCGTCTCGATGCGACTCGCGTCGATGCCGTGACTCACGAGATACTGCTTCGCCGCCGTGGCGCGCCGGTTGCCCAGCGCCAGGTTGTACTCATCGGAGCCGCGCTCGTCGCAGTGCCCGCTGACCCGAATGCGCAGCCCGGGATTGGCCTGCAGGATGGACACCTTCTGGTCGAGGACCGACGCGTCACCTCCCCGGATGATCGCCTTGTCGTAGTCAAAGTGAATCAGCGTCGCGAGCAGGGTCTTCACGGCATTGGTCGTCTGGCCGATCGCCGCCAGTGAGTCGGCGATGCGCCGCTGGCGCTCCTGCTCCTCCCGCGCCCTACGGTCTGCTTCCTCCTGTGCCGCCTTCATGGAATCGTCGTGCGCCCTCTGAGCTCGGGCGAGCGAGTCCGCGTCCGGGCCGGCCGAGACCGGCGCCGGCGGCTCCGGCTTCTTTCCGCCACAGGCGCCGAGCGCCCCGACGACCAGACCGCCCAGCAGCAGCAAGGATACGCGTTTCATCGGTGGGTCCTCTCCGAATTCAAGGGGTCGACGGTGCGGTCTCCGGCAGACGCGGAGACCAGGCCGGCAGCCGCGCGCCGCTCTGCTGCAGCAGCGGGCGAATACGGCCGGTTTCCAAATCGATGATCCAGAGCTGCCGATATCCCGAACGATCCGACACGAACGCCATATGGCGGCTGTCGGGTGCCCAGGTTGGATCCTCGTTCCGCCCTACTGAAGTGAGCTGCCGCACCGCCCGCGTGCGCACGTCGAGGACGAACACCTGTAACGTCCCCGCTACGTCGCGGTGGAAGGCGACGGCCTGCCCGTCGGGTGACCACTCGGGGGCGTTTGACGACCCCGTCGCCCCGTAGTCGAACGGCGCGAACAACTGCTGGTCCGTCCCGTCCGCCGCCATCACGTAGATCTGCGGCAGTCCCGCTCGCGTCGACACGAACGCGATCCGCTGGCCGTCGGGACTGTAGGTCGGTGACAAGTTGTCGTAAAAGCGCCCCACGGTCAAGCGCTGTAAACAGCAGCCGTCCTTGATGTTGACCGTATAGACGTCGGTGCCTTCCTCGATGGCGCGGCTGAACGCGAGGGTCTTGCCATCGGGGGAGAACGCCGGCGTGAAGTCGAGTGCCTGCCCCGTCGTCGCCACGGGCGCTCGCTTGCCCGTCGCGACGTCCTGCACGAACAGGCGCCCGTGCCCCTGCCAGAATTCCATGTACGAGAAGCGCCGGCCGTCCTGCGCCCATGCCGGCGACATGGCCGCGTGATCCGTGGACGACACGAGGCGTCGGTCCGCGCCGTCCTGATCGATGACGTACGCCTTCCCATCCATCACGAACAGCACGCGCGTGGCGGCGATACCGGGCGCGCCCAGCGTGGCCTCGAGCACGCGATCCGAGAGCCGGTGCACCGACATCCGGAAGCCCGGATCGGTGAGCGGCGGGAGCCGGGAGCGCAGCTCGCGCCGCACCGCGCCGCCGGCGACGTCGTGCACCGTGACCACGGCGCTATCGGCGCCGGCTGGCGTCAGCGCGACCGCGAAGTCGGCGCCGAGCGCCTGGTACAGCGGGTAGTTGAGTCCCGCGGCCGACGCGACGCCGCCGCCGGTCTTCCCGGTACCGGTCCCCGCCGCCGGGCGCGCGCCCGGCGTGGCCGCCAGGCGGATGGAGTCGCTGCCCGGCAGCGTGATCAGCTCGAAGCGGTCACTGTAGTCGATATCGCGCGCCATGATAGTGCGCACCGAGTCGAGTCCCGGGGCGCGGCCCGTCAGGACCACGATCCCGGGACGCACGCCCGGTCGATACAGGATCCCGATGCGGACGCCCCGATCGACCGCGGAGGTGTCCTGGGCGCTCAGGCCGACCGACGGACCGGCGGACAGGACTGCCGCTAGCAGCACGCCGGTTCCGACCGCCCGACCGCCCGTCCGCCCGTCCATCCTCATTGGCGCGTCCCGCTGAAATAGAACCGCACGAACAGCACGTCCGACGTCCAGCCGTCGGGAAGCGGGCCGAACGCCTTGCGGCGCCCCGCCTCCTCGATCGCGCCTTGCGCTTCGAGATCGAACCCGAAGCTGCCGGACCGCTTGATGAACTGCATGTCGCTGATCGACCCGTCGCGGTGGATCAGGAACCCGATTTCCGCATCGAGCGGCGTGCTCTGCTGGGGGCGCTGCCACCGGATCGCGATCTGCGCGATGATGTTGTTGGTGTAGGCGGGGAACGGAAACTCGATCCCTTCGGTGGACACCGTCAGCGGATCGCTTCCGGTGGACGGGCGCTCGCCGGGGAGCGGTTGCGCCTTGGGTGTGGTGCGCGGCGCGGCCTCCCGCTTGGTGTTGTCCGCCACCGGTGGGGGCGGCGCGGGGGCCACGGTGCTCTTCGGGGACTTCGCCTTGGGTGCCGGCGCGGGCTTCTCCTCGGCCGGCCGCTCCACCGCCTCGGGCGCTTTGCGCGCATCCTCGGTCGGCGCGGGCGCGGCCACCAGATGGACTCGGTATGTGGGCGGCGCCGGTTTGCGCGCGTTGGCGGCACCCACCAGGAACACCACCCCGACAAACGCGTGGACGAACACCGTGCCCGCGAGGCCGATGCCGACATTGGCGGGCGCCCGGGGCCGCCGCGTCACCGCTGCACCGTCTCCGGCTCGGCCACGAGACCAACGTCGTTCACGCCGGACGTCCGGATCACCGCCAGCACCTGCACCACGTCCGCGTAGGGCACCCGACCGTCGGCCCGAAGGTACACCCCAGTGGGCCGTTTGGTTCGCACGAAGGCGGGGAACGTGGCGCGGAAGTCCTCGTAGGAGAGCGGCGCTTGGTCCAGGAAGATGCGCCCGTCGCGGTCCAGCGTCACGACCAATCCCGACTTGGGCTCGAGCGGGCGCGCTTGGGCGCGCGGCAGGCGGACGTCCACCCCGCCCTGCATGATGGGCGCGGTGATCATGAAGATGATGAGCAGCACGAACGCGACGTCCACGAGGGACGTGACGTTGATATCGGCGTTCAAGGGCAGCTCGCCGTGTCCGCGCAGACCCCCACCGCCTCCCACCAGGCCGGCCATTTACAGCCTCCCTTCGCGCGCCATGGTGCCGATGATCTCTTGGGCGAAGCCCTCGAGCTCCCCAGCGAACAGCCCCAGGCGGTTCACGAACAGGTTGTACGCCATCACCGAAGGGACCGCGACCGCCAGTCCCGCGACGGTGGTCACGAGCGCCTCGGCGACGCCGGGCGCGACGGCGCCGATGTTACCCGACCCCCCCACGGCGATGCCGATAAACGCGTCCATCACGCCGAGCACGGTGCCGAGCAGGCCGAGCAACGGGCTGACCGACCCGAACGTGGCGAGCCACGGGAGGAAGCGGGCCGCCGCATCGCGCTCGGCCGCCACCTCCTTGGCGAGCACCATGCGGAGCGCCTCGAGCTGCGTCATCGTCAGGGCGCTCTGCGTGGCCACGGCCGGCCCGTTCTCCTTCAAGCCGCCGGGCTTGAGCTCGGAGAAGAAGTTGATCCCCTCGCGCAGCAGCCGGTTGTAGGGCGAGGAGGGCAGTCGCATGGCCGCGTGGTAGGCGTCGTCGAGCCGCGGCGCGCGCGCGATCTCCGCCATGAACCGGTCGGCATGGCGGTGCATGCGGCGGAACTGCCACCATTTGAGGAAGATGAGATACCAGGAGACGATGGAGAAGACGACGAGGATCGCGAGCACGAACTTCGTCTCGCGACTGGACGTGAGCACCAGCTCCCACGGCGTCGTCGGAACCGCCCGGCCCACCTGTAGCAGGAGCACGCTGTCAACCTCCTCAGTTCCCGTACCCGAGCGGGTGCGCACGGTGCCACGCCCACGCGCTCGCGATGATCTCTTCCAGACTGGAGTGGCTCGGCCGCCACCCCAGCAGCCGCTCGGCGCGGCCCCGCGCCGCCACCAGGAACGGCGGATCGCCCGGCCGGCGCGGCCGGGCGACCGTCTTGATCGCGGCTCCGGTCACGCGGCGGACGGCGTCCGCCACGGCCAACACGGAGCTTCCGGTTCCCGTCCCCAGGTTGACCGCCACGGCGCCGTCCAGCTCCGCGTCGAGCGCCCGGATGTGGGCGTCGGCGAGGTCGAGCACGTGGATGTAGTCGCGCACGGCGGTGCCGTCGGGGGTCGGGTAGTCGGTGCCGTACACCTCGAGGGCAAGCGCCCGGCCCTGCGCCACACGGAGCACGTTGGGAATGAGGTGCGTCTCGGGTTCGTGATCTTCGCCGTACCGCTCCGTGGCGCCCGCCGCGTTGAAGTAGCGGAGACTGACCGAGGCGACGCCGTGCGACTGTGCGGCGGCGGCCAGCATGCGCTCGAATTCCACCTTGGTCTCGCCGTACGGATTGACCGGCGCCGCCGGCGAGTCCTCGGCGATCGGCTCCGCCCCCCGGTGGCCGTAGATCGTACACGACGACGAGAAGATCACCCGCCGCACACCCGCGGCCACCGTGGCGTCGAGCAGCGCACGGCCCGCGACGACGTTGTTCGCGTGGTACTTGGCGGGGTTCGCCACCGACTCGGCCACCAGCGCGAACGCGGCGAAGTGCATCAGCGCATCGACGCCATGACGGTGGAACACGTCCGCGAGCAGGCGCCGGTCCCCCACGTTGCCCTGCACGAACTCGACACCGGGTGCGACCGCCGCGTGGTGGCCCGTGCTCAGGTCGTCCAGCACGACCGGCACGTGGCCTCGGGCGAGGAGCTGCTCCACGACGACGCTGCCGATGTACCCCGCCCCTCCCGTGACCAGGACCCTATGTCCCATCCCGCCGCTCCAAACCGAACAGTCGCTTCAGGGCGTCGAGCAGCCCGTACCCCCGGCCGGCCCGCGCCGCTTCCTTCAAGGCGACGGTGGGTTGGTGGAGGAACTTGTTGAGCAGCGCCTGGCTGAAGTACTCGATCTGGTCGCGATCCTCGGGGCTCAGGTGCGTGAGGCGGCGCAGCGTGCGCTCGAGCTCGGCGGCGCGTACCGCCTCCATCCGCTCGCGGAACTCCCGCAGCACGGGCACCACCACCAGTCCGCCGTACCAGCCCCAGAAGCGCTCGACCTCCTCGGTCACGATCCGCTCGGCCGCGGGGATGTCGCTGCGCCGCTCGGCCGCCGCGTGCGCCGCCACGGCCTGGAGATCGTCGAGATCGTACAGGAACACGTTCTCGAGCTGGGCGACCGCGGGCTCCACATCACGCGGCACGGCGAGATCGAGAATGCACAAGGGCCGTCCGCCGCGCCGTGCGATGGCCGGCGCCACGCGGTCCCAGGTGACGACCGCATGCGGCGCCGCCGTCGAGCAGAGCACGATGTCGCAGTCACCGAAGCGGTCCCACGCTTCGTCCAGCGTGAGCGCCCGGGCACCGAGCTCTTCGGCGATCGCCTTGGCCCGCTCGTAGGTGCGGTTCGCCACCAGGGTGACGCGCACCCCCTCGGACACCAGGCACGTCGCGGCCAGCTCGGCGATGTCACCCGCGCCCAGAATCAGCGCGGAGCGGCCGGCGAGCTGCGTGAAGATCTTGCCGGCGACGGCGACCGCCGCGGACGGGGCGGACGCGGCGCCAGTGGCGAGGCCGGTCTCGCTGCGCACCCGGGCGCCCACCAGCAGCGCGGACTGGAACAGGCGGTGCAACACCGGTCCCGCCAGCGGCTTGGACACGTCCCAGGCGTCGCGCACCTGCCCCTGAATCTGCGGCTCGCCGAGGACCATCGAGTCGAGACCCGCCGAGACGCGGTACAGGTGCCGCACGGCGTCCCGGTCGCGCTGGACGTAGCCGTACTCGCCGGCGCTGCGCCCGACGCCCTCCCCCAGACGCTCCGAGAGGAGCGCCCACACGGCTTCGGCGACGGCGTCGTCGGGCTCGGCCAGGTAGAACTCGGTGCGGTTGCACGTCGAGAGCAGCACGCCGCCCCGCGCGCCGGCCGCCAGCACCCGCTCGAGCGACCGCGGTACCTCGCCCGCCGCGTGAGCGAAGCGCTCGCGCACCTCGAGGGGTGCCGTACGGTGATTCACGCCCAGGACCGTAATGCTCATGACGCCGTCACTCAGAGGAACCGCTCGGTCCCGGGGGCCGTGAGCTTGAGCGCGAGATACACGAGCAGTACCGCGGCGAAGCTCGCAATGCTCGCGAACGCCGCACGCCGCCCCGCCCAGTGCCGCACCAGGCGCACGCCCACCGCCCATCCGAGAACGAGCCACATGAGCATCCCCCACACGACCTGCGCGGCATCCACCGGCACACCGCCCGCGTAACGCACGCCGAATCCCAGCAACACGCCCAAGGTCACGGTGGGAAAGCCCACCACCAAAGATAGATGGTTCAGCTGGTCCAACCGCTCCAGTGGGGGGAACAGCCGGAACACCTGGCCGAACCGCTTCGCCTTGAGCTCCCGGAACTGCAGCAGGTAGAGCGCCGCGGCGATGAACGCGAGCGCCAGCATGGCGAGGCCCAGGATGCTGATGGTGATGTGCAGGATCGACCACGGGCTGCGCCCCACCACCGGGCGTGCCTCCGGCGCCAGACCGATGAGCAGGGCCAGCCCGATCAGTCCCGTGGCGAGCGGCCCCGTGAACACGCCGACGGCGGACGCCCGAAACGCCGCCTCACTCGCCACCTGGGACAGCGCGAGGAACAGGGCGAGCATGGAGAGCGTCGGGGCGACGCCCATGAACGGCGTGAGCCGCGCCACGCCGAGCACGTGTGCCGTGATGCCCGCCAGGGGCACACCCAAGAGCAGGCCGCGAGGTGCGGGTCGCAAGCCGGCAAACGGCGCCAGCACCAACACCGTGGTCACGGCATACAGGCCCAGGGCGACGAAATGAGAAGTGAGGACCACGAGCTATGAACACCGGCCCCGCGGGCTGCGGGGACCGGCGAATCAGGACGGCATCTTCCGGATGAGCCGCACCGGCATGCCCGGAACGAGGTTGGCGTGCTCGATATTGAGGATCAGTCCCGACGATGAATGGTCCCGCGTGTGCACAATCTCGACCACCACCTGCACCTGCTCCGATGAGGTGCCGGGCAACCCGGACGCCGGCTTGAACGCCTCGAACACGTCGCCGGGGCTCACGCCGTCCGCCCGCCCGCGATTGATGAAGATGATCTGCTGGGGACCGGTGAGCACGTGGAGATCCCGCTCGGCGATCACGACGCCCTCGAGCCCTCGCTCGACCGGGGTGGGACGTACCTGGCCCGGATCCTTGAACGGCTCGAGCGGCAGCGCCAGATGGCCCTCGTGGATGCGACCGAACTGCATCACCACGTCCGCCAGCACCTGCCGTCGCTGTGGCTCGGTGACGCGCGCCACACCTACCGGCACGATGACGCCCCCCCAGCCGGCGATGTCGCGGTCCACCCGCACGATCAGCAGCGAGTCGCCCACGTGGTACGAAGCGTTCCGGGGCGCCTGGATGGCGATCTGATCGAACGTAATGGCCGAGGAGCGTTCGGTAAGCCGCGGAATCGCGGGGGTGGCCGTGTTCCCGAGGACCCGGCCGTAGGGAAGCCGCTCCTGCTCCGTGAGGAATCCAGCCGAGTAGAACTCGCCCCTGCGCAGCGGCCGATACGGCTGGTTCGCGTACGCCCGCAGCTCGTCCCGCACCGCTTGAGACGGCGTGCGGCGCCGATCGAAGATGGTCTGGTAGGTCTCGGTCGGCCCGGGAGGCGGTGGCGGTGCCTCGACGGTGGTATCGACCACGGTGGTGGTGTCGAGCGCCACGGTGTCGGCCGTGGGCGCGGGCTGCGCATGGACCGTGTCGGCTCCGGCCTGCTGGGGTGCGGCGACCACCGCCGTGTCGGGCGCCTGGGCGACGCTCACCGCGCCCGCGAGGTTCAGCTCTTCACCGGGATAGATCCAGTGGGGGTCGTCGATGAGCGCCGTATTGAGGCGATAGATCTCGGGCCAGAGCAAGGGGTCGTTGAAGTAGAGCTGGGCGATGGACCAGAGGCTCTCGCCCCGGGTGACGACGTGAGTCGCGGGGAGTTGCCCCGCTGGGGCCGGCGCCGCTTGCGACGTGTCCGGTACCGGCTGCGCTGTGTCCGGCCGAGCTTGCGTGGTGTCCTGCGCCACGAGCAGCGGCGCCGGCCCCACGAGCAGCCCTGCCACAAGGGCGAGCAGGGCTGCTCGTTCAGAACGGCAGATCGTCGTCCTCCTCATCAAGGGCCTCCGGGAACGCGTCGAGCGATTCCGCCTTGCCCCCTGCCTCGGGCGCCACCTTGGCCGTGGCTTTGGCCCGCGCGAAATCGCCCGAGCCCTCCCCGCCTCCCCCACCCACACCCCCACCGCGCGACGACAAGAGGAGCACTTCCCGCGCGATGATCTCGGTGGTGTAGCGCGTCTGCTTCTCCCGATCCTCCCAGGTCCGGTACTCGATGCGCCCCTCCACGTAGATCCGGTCGCCCTTCTTCATGTACTTCTCGGCCAGATCCGCGAGTTGGAACCCCTTGTTATTCCAGCACACGATCCGGTGCCACTCGGTCTTTTCCTGCTTCTCGCCACCCTGCCCCGTCCATTGCCGGCTGGTCGCCAGCGACAGCGTGGCGACGCGGGAGCCGTTGTTGGTGCTTCGCACCTCGGGGTCGGCCCCTAAGTTCCCGATTAGCATGACTTTATTGAGACTTCGGCTCACGACAGACCTCCAGACGCTGGGCGGGTCTGGACCAAGGGCGACAACAGTATATGACCCGCAAGTTATTCTGTCAATCAAAGATACGCCACTTGTGCTAAAGTTTTGCAGACAGCACGACCGCGTCTTCGACGGGCCTGCGGTAGTACCGGGCCCGTCGGGCCACCTCCCGGAAGCCGAGCGCTTCGTACAGCCGCCGGGCGCCGGCGTTCGACTCGCGCACCTCGAGATACACCACGCGGACACCTCGTGCGGCCAAGGCGGCGAGCACCTGCTCCACCAGGGCCCGTCCCAGGCCGCGGCGCCGATGGGCCCCCGCCACTCCGAGGTTGAGGATCTCCCCCTCGTCCGCCGCGTGATGGGCGACCACGTAGCCCCCGACCAGGCCGCCCACCTCCGCGACGAGGAACGGAACTCCCGACGTCACGCATTCCGTGAAATCGCGGCGCGACCAGGGATCGGAGAATACGGCGCGCTCGATCGCCGCGACGTCGTCGACGTCAGCCGGCGCGGCCGGACGAATCCGGGAAGGGACGGCCGTGGCGCGCCTCCCATTGAGCCTGCGCTTCGGCAGGGCGTCCGTAAACAGGCTCGGCGCTGGCCGGATCGTCGAGCGCACGACCCGCGCCGGCGCGCTCGAGCAGACCGAGCAGCATCGTGGCGGCGGGAGGCAGGCTCTCGAGCGGCACGGGAGGAGTCCCCACCCAGCGCGTCATTTGGTCAGCCAAGCGAGCGACGCCGGCGCCCACCACGAGGCGGGGGCGCACCGGGGCGATCCGCGCGAACTCGGCCGGCGTCAGCACTGTGGGCTCGACGAGAGTGTCGACCCGGTCCGGGTGAAAGACGTAGATCGCGCCGTACACTTGACCGCGCAGCGCGTCGAAACACGCCGCTACCGGGTCGGTCCCGAGGTGTCGCGCGGCACCGGCCGCCGCGGCCATGAGCGACGGGATGGCGCGGATGTCGAGACCGGCCTCGTGCGCCAGGCCCTTCGCCGCCGACCACCCGATCCGCAGCCCGGTGAAGCTCCCTGGCCCGTCCCCGACCACGATGCCCTCCAGATCGCCAGGCCGGAGGCTCAGCCGACGCAGCACGAAGTCCACCAACCGAATGATCTCCGCTGCGTGGCGGCGGGTTCCCTGCACATGCGCGCCGCTCTCGGCGACCGGCGGGCGGCCCACAGCGACGCTCGCGATTTCGGTCGCGGTATCGATGGCGAGCCAAGGACCGCTCATCCCCCTTCCCCACTCCCAATGCGGTCCCTCACCGTACCTCTTCGAGCACGCGGATATCCGCCTCGTCACCGTAGCTCAGTTGGAAGTGCCGATCCAACGGCGGTGTCCACGGGCCTCCCCGCTCCGGCCATTCGATCAGGACGACGGCTCCTTCCCGCGCCATGTCGTCGAATGCCAGGTCGCGCGCCTCGTCGGGCGTCTTGAGCCGGTAGCAATCCACGTGGTAGACCGGACGTCCGTCGGATGTCTCGTAGTGATGCACGAGGGCGTAGGTGGGGCTGGTGGCGAGGACGCGGGCGCCCAGGCCCTCGCAGATCGCCTGGACCAGCGTCGTTTTCCCGGTGCCGAGCTCGCCGGAGAGCCCGATGACCGCAGCGCCGGCGAGGTCGCGCCCGAGCGCCTCACCGAACCGCTGGAGCTCGTCCGCGGACAGGCGCATGACGGCCGGTGTCGGCCTCGGCCCGGAGCTCGAGGATCTGGTCGCGCAGCAGGGCGGCGAGCTCGAAGTCGAGCTCTTCGGCGGCGGCCTGCATCTGGCTCTCGAGCAGCGCAATGAGCGCTTCGCGCTCCTTCGCGTCGGCGGGGCGCGGCACGCCTCCCTCGACGGGGCGGACGGTCTTGGCATCCGCAAAGCGGGTCGCGAAGCGCACCTGGTCCACCGATTTCACGATCGATCGGGGCGTGATGCCGTGCTCGGCGTTGTACGCCACCTGGGCCTGCCGCCGGCGGGTCATCTCGTCGAGGGCGCGCTGCATCGAGCCGGTGACACGGTCGGCGTACAGGACCGCCCGCCCCTGCAGGTTGCGCGCGGCGCGCCCCACGGTCTGGATGAGCGACCGATCGGAGCGCAAGAAGCCTTCCTGGTCCGCGTCCAGGATGGCGACGAGCGACACTTCCGGCAGATCCAGCCCCTCCCGCAGCAGATTGATTCCCACGAGCACGTCGAACTCGCCGAGTCGCAGGCCCCGAATGATTTCGACCCGCTCGATCGCGTCGATCTCCGAATGCAGATAACGCACGCGCACGCCGTGCTGCTGCAGATAGTCGGTGAGGTCCTCGGCCATGCGCTTGGTGAGGGTGGTGACGAGTACCCGCTCGCCTTTCTTTTCGCGCAGCCGGATCTCGTGCAGCAGGTCGTCGACCTGTCCCTTCACGGGCCGGACCTCCACTTCGGGGTCCACGAGGCCGGTCGGCCGGATGATCTGCTCGACCACGACGCCGCCCGAGAGCCGCAGCTCCTCGTCGCCCGGCGTGGCGGACACGAACACCATGCGCGGCACGAGCTGCATGAACTCGTCGATGCGCAGCGGCCGGTTGTCCAGGGCGGAGGGCAGCCGGAACCCGTAGTCCACCAGGGTCTGCTTGCGGGAGCGGTCTCCTTCGTACATCCCGCCGAGCTGCGGCAATGTCTGGTGCGACTCGTCGAGGATGCACAGGTAGTCCGGGGGAAAGTAGTCGAGCAGGCAGGCGGGGCGCTCCCCAGCCGCCCGGCCCGTCAGATGGCGGGAGTAGTTCTCGATCCCCGTGCACCGCCCCACCTCGAGCAGCATGTCGATGTCGAAGTTGGTACGCGACTCGAGGCGCTGCGCTTCGAGCAGCTTGTTGCGGGCCCGCAGCTCCGCGAGACGCTCCGTGAGCTCCGCCCGGATGGCGGTGACGGCGCGCTGGATGGTGGGGCGCTCGGTCACGAAGTGGGTGGCGGGGTAGACGGCGGCGCGCGGCAGCTCGATGATCGTGTCGCCGGTCAGCGGATCGATCTTCGCGATGCGCTCCACCGTATCGCCCCAGAATTCGATCCGCACCGCCTGCTCGTCGTAGGCCGGGAACACTTCGATCGTGTCGCCCCGCACGCGAAACGTGCCGCGCTCGAACGCGACGTCGTTCCGCTGGTACTGCACCCCCACCAGGTCCTCGAGCAAGGCGTCCCGCCCGCGCTCCTCGCCCACGCTGGCCGTCACGAGGCGCTGGCGGTACATCTCGGGATCGCCCAGGCCGTAGATGGCCGAGACGCTCGCCACGATCACCACGTCCTCGCGCTCCATCAGGCTCGACGTGGCCCGCAGCCGCAGCCGGTCGATGTCGTCGTTGATCGACGAGTCCTTGGCGATGTAGGTGTCGGTATGCGGCACGTACGCCTCGGGCTGGTAGTAGTCGTAGTACGAAATGAAGAATTCCACGGCGCTGCGGGGGAAAAACGACTTGAGCTCGCCGTACAACTGGGCCGCGAGGGTCTTGTTGTGCGACAGCACGAGCGTGGGGCGTCCGAACCCGGCGATGACGTGCGCCATCGTCATCGTCTTGCCCGAGCCGGTCACGCCGAGCAGCGTCTGGTAGCGGTCGTCCCGCGCGAGGCCCGCCGACAGCTCCCGGATGGCGCGCGGCTGATCCCCCGCCGGCGTGAACGGGGACACGAGATCGAAGGGCATCGCTGAAAGTTAACCGACGACGGGCTGGGTCTGGGGGCCCGATTCACGGCGCGACACTTCCATCACGCCTTTCACGCGCCGGATGGCCCGGATCACCTTGCTCAGGTGGGTCTGGTTCTCCACCTCGACCAGCACGGAGCCGAACACGGCGCCGTCCCGCGTCGAGATCTCCGCGGAGCGGATGTTGGTACCGGACTCGCTGATGGCCGTGCAGATGTCGGCGTACAGGCCGCGCCGGTCTTCCCCGCTCACCGCCAGGCGGACCACGAACGTCTCGCCCTCGGACTCCTGCCAATCGATGTCGATACGGCGCTCCGCCTCGGTCGAGAGCACCAGCAGGTTGGGGCAGTCCGAGCGATGGATCGAGATGCCCCGCCCCTGCGTGACGTAGCCGACCACCGGGTCGCCCGGGACCGGCTGGCAGCATTGGGCATACCGCACCATCAGCCCGTCCACTCCCTGGATCTTGATGCCCCGGCCCAGCCGGAGCCGCTCGATCACGCGCCCGAAGGCCGTGGGCCTCGGTGCCTGCAGGTCGTCGGCGGGGAGGTCGGGGTAGAGCGCCCGCATCAGCGTGCCCAGGGCCAGGTCGCCGCGCCCGAGCGCGGCCTGGAGCTGCTCCCCCGTGCCCCCCGACAGCGTCGCGGCGGCCCGCTCCAACCGCTCGGCGCCGGGGACCTCGAGCCGGCGACGCCGTACCTCGCGCGCCAGGATCTCGCGACCCAGCTCGAGACTCTTCTCGTGCTCCTCCTGGCGGATCCACTGACGGATCTTGTGGCGCGCCCGCGCGGTCTGTACGTGCGCCAGCCAGTCGCGCGAGGGCTTCGCCTGCGGGCTCGTCATCACCTCCACCGTGTCGCCGTTCTTGAGGGGCCGGTGCAGCGGCGCGATGCGGCCGTTGATGCGGGCGCCCTGGCAGCGTTGGCCGACCTCGGTATGCACCGCGAAGGCGAAATCGATGGGCGTGGCGCCCTTGGGGAGCCGCTTCACGTCGCCGCGCGGCGTGAACACGAAGATCTCGTCCTGGTACAGGTCGACCTTGAGGAACTCGAGGAATTCCTCTGGCGTGTGCGCGTCCTGCTGTAGCTCGAGCAGCTGGCGGAACCACGCGAGGTGCCGGTCCAGCTCGTCGGGGCTCTTGCGCCCTTCCTTGAAAAGCCAATGGGCCGCGATGCCGTATTCCGCCGTGTGGTGCATCTCACGGGTGCGGATCTGGATCTCGTAGAGCTGGCCCGCGGGGCCGAATACGGTGGTGTGGAGCGACTGGTACCCGTTGGACTTGGGGCTCGCGATGTAGTCCTTGATCCGTTCCTGGAGCGGGGTCCAGCTGTGATGGATCGCGCCGAGCACGTGGTAGCACTCGGGGATGTCGTTCACGAGCACGCGCACGGCGAGCAAGTCGTAGATCTCCTCGAACGGCTTGCCCCGCTTGCGCATCTTCTTGTAGACCGACCACAGGTTCTTGGGCCGACCGGTGATCTCGATGTCGGCGAGGCCCGCCTCGCGCAGCGCGTCGCCCAGCGGCCCGCGCAGCCGCTCGATCGTGCGCTCGCGCTCGACCTTTTTCGCTTTGACGTTGCGCGCCAGCGTGCGGTAGTCCTCGGGCTCGAGGAACTTGAACGCCAGGTCCTCGAGCTCCGCTTTGACCCCGGCCATGCCGAAGCGGTGCGCCAGCGGCGCGTAGATCTCGCGCGTCTCGAGCGCGATGCGGTGCTGCTTGTCGGCATCGAGGTGCTCCAGCGTCCGCATGTTGTGCAGTCGATCCGCCAGCTTGATGATGATGACCCGGGCGTCCTTGGCGACCGAGAGCAGCAGCTTGCGGTAGTTCTCAGCCTGTTCCTCGGCGGTCGAGCGGAACGTGAGGGTCGAGAGCTTGGTGAGGCCGTCGACCAGCTCCGCGACCTCGGGCCCGAAGGTGCGGCGGATGTCTTCGACCGAGACGTCCGAGTCTTCCACGACGTCGTGCAGCAGCGCCGCCGCGATCGTGACCGAGTCCATCTGCTGCTCGGCCAGAATCGTGGCCACGGCGACGCTGTGCGACACGTAGTCGTCGCCCGATTGGCGCTTCTGCCCACGGTGCGCCTGGGCGCTCAGGCCATAGGCGCGCGCCAACAGGTCGAGGTCGAGGCGGTCGCGCTGCAACGCCACGGCCCGGGCGAGCTCGGGGGCGAGCAGGGGGGCGGTACTGGTCACCTGTGGAGGATGGCGAGACGCGGTCACGTCGTCAACGCGGGCACGACAAGCGCAAGGCGAACTCCCATAATAGGCCGTCCTCTAATGCTTTAAGGGCCCTCTCGCCGCGGTCGCTCCGGCCACCTATGATGAAGCAACTCCTCAGAGGGTCCCATGCGATCCCACTCGACCGTCTCACGTCGCGCGCTGTTCGTGGTTGCAGCCGTGGCGCCCATCCTGGCCTGTCAGCCCGACGCGGACCCGGCCAGCTTGACGGCACCCGTCGTCGCATCGCGCAGCGCCCCCGCCACGGAAGAACTAGCCAGTCCGGGGTGGCAGGCGATCGAGGCAAACCTGGTCGCACAGGCCAACCTGGCAGCCGTCGTGTCGACGCGGGCGTACTCCCTGCTCGGTGTCGCACAATACCTGGCGGTGCAACGGGCCGAAGGCAGCAAGCGGGACGGGCGTAGCCGTGATGGGTCCGATGCCGGCGCCGTCGCCGGTGCGTCGGCAACTGTGCTGAGCTATCTGTTCCCTTCTCAGGCACAGGCGCTCGAGGACACGGTGAAGGCACAGAGGGGCGCAGGTCCCGGGTTTGCGCGGGGCGAAGTCATCGGCCGCGCGGTGGGCGCCGGGATCGTGGCACGAGCGCGAACGGACGGCTTCTCCACGCCGTTCGGCGGGACCATTCCGGTGGGCGCCGGGTTGTGGATCAGCAACACGACCCCCGCGACCATCGGCGGCGGGCCGTTGCCCGGCGTGCGTCCCTGGTTCCTCAAGTCTGCGCGCCAGTTTCGGCCGGGCCCTCCGCCGGCGTTCGGGTCTGGGGACTTCCTGGCGGCACTGGCGGAGATCCGGCACATCTCCGACACTCGTACCGCCGAGCAGATCGAGATCGCTACGTTCTGGGCGCAGGGCGCGGGTACACCCACGACCGCGGGATTCTGGCTCCAGGTCGCGACCGACGGCATTAATTCGCACAGCTTCTCCGAGCGGCAGGCGACCCACCTCTATGCGTTGCTCAGCGCCTCGATGTTCGACGCGCAAATCGGGTGCTGGGACGCGAAGGAGACGTACTGGTTCATCCGGCCGTGGCAGGCGGACCCCGGGATCACCGTCGTTGCCGCGGTCGGGAAGCCCAACCACCCATCCTATCCGTCCGGCCACAGCTGCATCTCCTCGTCGGCCGCGGCGGTGTTGGGCGCGTTCTTCCCCGAGCAACGGCGTGAATTGAGCGCGATGGTCACCGAGGCAGGGTTGTCGCGCATGTACGGCGGCATCCATTACCGCTTCGACATCGAAGCGGGGCAACGGCTGGGGCGGAGCGTGGCGCGGTTAACGCTGCGAGCCGACCGATCGGGCCATTCCGTGCTGACGCCTGACAACGACGAGGAGCGACACGGCGGGCGATAGCCGTTTTCCGCCGGCCTACAGCAATCCGGCCTCCGCGAAACTCACGTAGCGAGCGCCTCCCACGATCACATGATCGTACACCGGGAGGTCGAGCAGCCGGCCCGCGTCCACCAGCTGCCGCGTGACCGCGCGGTCGTCGGCCGAGGGTGTGGGGTCGCCGCTCGGGTGGTTGTGCACGACGATGATCCCGGCCGCCGCCTCGGCGATCGCCGCCCGGAACACCTCCCGCGGGTGCACCAGCGAGCTGTTCAAGATCCCCCGCGTGATCAACAGGTCGCCCAGGATTTGACTCTGGCTGCCCAGCGCCAGCACGTGGAACTCCTCCACCGCGAGATCCCGCAGTCGCGTCCCGTAAAAGCGCTGCACGTCCGCCGGTCCCCGCACCCGCTCCGGGGGCGGCTCCGTTTCGGTCCCCACGCGGCGCCCCAATTCGAGCGCTGCGGCGACGCGGGCGGCCTTGGTCCGTCCCACCCCCGGGACCTTCGCCAATTCCGCCGAAGGCCGCCCCGCGAGGCGTCGTAACGAGCCCTCCACGCGCGCCAGCACGTCGCCCGCCACCGCGAGCGCGTCACGTCCACTGGACCCCGTCCCCAGGAGAATCGCCAGGAGCTCCTGCCCCGTCAGGGCGGCGGGGCCCACGCTCCAGAGCCGCTCGCGCGGCCGGTCGTGCTGGGGGTGCTCGGAAAGGCGGAGAGGCATGGGGGAAACGTAGGTGGGGCCGGGCGATATCCCGGTACCCGAATAGCGCGGAACGCGGAAGTCGGAACGCGGAACAGCACTAACGAGGTCGGCCCGCCTGTTCCGCGTTCCGCGTTCTGCGTTCCGCGTTTAGGCCGCCCCGTGGCACTTCTTGAACTTCTTGCCGCTCCCGCAGGGGCACGGGTCGTTGCGACCGACGCCGGCGTAGGGGTTCGGAACGGCTGCGCCCGGGGCCGCCTTGGGCACCGCGGGCGTGTCGCCGCGGATCAGCCCGTCGGCCTCGGCCTTCGAGGCCACCATGGGCGTGGAGCGGCGCGGCCCGCCCACGGGCCCGGGCCGCGGACCGCGCACGCCCGGCCCGCCGACGTCGCCGGGCGGCGGCCCGAGCTCGATCTGCAGCTTGAGCCAGCGCTCGGCGAAGGTCGCGTGCACGTCCCGCATCAGCCCGACGAACATGTCGTACCCTTCCTGCTTGTACTCGATGAGCGGGTCCTTCTGGCCCCAGGCGCGGTACTGGATCGCCGCCTTGAGCTGGTCCAGATCGTACAGGTGATCCTTCCACTTCTCGTCGATCACCGTCAGCATGATGTGCGACAGCGCCTGGCCGCCCAGGTTCTGGGCCCCGACCTTCGCCTCGATTTCCTTGAAGTACTCGAGCTTGGCCTCGAACGCGGCCCGCCCCGCCTGTTGCGCGGCGCGCACCAGGTCGTCGCGGCTGCGGATGTTCGCGGGATCGGTCAGCCCGGGGATCGAGATCAAGAACTTGAGCAGAAACTCGGTCTCCATGAGCGCCCGATCCCACTGGTAGGCGTCCTTGGCGTCGCCGATCAGCTCGTCCGCCAGGCGCTCGACCGCCTGCTCGATCATGCGCACCGCCTCGGCCCGCAGCTCTTCGCCCCCCTCGAGCGCGAACAACCGCAGGGAGTAGATCACCTCGCGCTGCTGGTTCATGACGTCGTCGTACTCGAGCAGCTTCTTCCGGGCCTGGAAGTTCTGCAGCTCGACCCGCTTCTGGGCCTGGCCGATGGCGCTCGTCACCCACGGGTGCGTGATGACCTCGCCCTCCTCGGCCCCGGTGCGGTCCATCCAGCGCGCGATGCGGTCCGAGCCGAACAGCCGCATCAGGTCGTCCTCGAGCGACAGGTAGAACACGCTCTGCCCGGGATCGCCCTGACGGCCGGAGCGGCCGCGCAGCTGGCGGTCGATGCGCCGCGCCTCGTGCCGCTCCGTGCCCACGATGACCAGGCCGCACGGCGGGTCTTCCTGGCACTGCAGCCGCTGGATCTCCTCGGGGCTCAGGTCGGGCTTCTCGATCTGCTGTCCGAACGGGGCCTGGTGGGCGGTGATGCCGCACACCTGACATTTCTTGACGCCGGGGCCGAGTTTGATGTCGGTGCCGCGGCCGGCCATGTTGGTGGCGATCGTGATCGACGCCGGCTGGCCGGCCTGGGCGACGATTTCGGCCTCGCGCTCGTGGTACTTGGCGTTCAGCACTTCGTGGCGCAGGCCGCGCCGCTTGAGCATGCGGGACAGCGTCTCCGACACGTCGACGCTCACGGTCCCCACCAGCACCGGCAGCCCGCGTTTGTGCTGCCGGTCCACCTCGTCCATGATGCCGTTGTACTTCTCGCGCCGGGTCTTGTAGATGAGGTCGTGCTTGTCGATGCGCCGCACCGGCCGGTTGGTGGGGATGACCACCACCTCGAGCCCGTAGATCTGGAAGAACTCGGTCTCCTCGGTCTCGGCCGTGCCCGTCATACCGGCGAGCTTGTCGTACATCCGGAAGTAGTTCTGGATCGTGATGGTGGCGAGTGTCTGGCTCTCCTCCTGCACCGCGACGCCTTCCTTCGCCTCCACGGCCTGATGCAGCCCTTCGGACCAGCGCCGCCCGTGCATCAGCCGACCCGTGAACTCGTCGACGATGAGGACCTTGCCCTCCTGCACGACGTAGTCCACCTCGCGCTCGTACAGCGCATGCGCCTGCAGCAGCTTGTGGATGATGTGCAGCGTCTCGCTCTTCAGGGCGTACTCGCCCTCCACCTGGCGGCGCCGCTCGATCTTCTCCTTGGGGGAGAGGTGCTCGTCGTGATCGATCTCGTGCACGGCGTGCGAGATGTCCGGCACCACGAACAGGTTGGGGTCCTGGGGCGACATCGTTTCGACGCCCTGCTCGGTGAGGTGGACCGAGTGGCCGCGCTCGTCGAGCACGAAGTACAGCTCGTCTTCGATGTGGCGCAGCTTCTGATCCCGGGCCGGCTGCTTCCGGTCGGCCAGCACGTCGAGCTCCACGCGCTGCACCTGCGACTTCACGCCGGGCTCTTGCAGCAGCTTCAACAGTTTCTTGTTCTTCGGCATCCCGAGCTGGGCCTGGTACAGGAGCGTCGCGCCCTCGTACGCCGTCTTGTCGTTGCCGATCAAGGGCTCCGCCCGGCCGATGAGGTCGTTCGCGACGGCGGTCTGCTTGCGGACGAGCTGTACGACCTGGGCGTTGAACTGCGCGTACTTTTCGTCCGACTCGCTGCCCACCGGTCCCGAGATGATCAGCGGGGTGCGGGCTTCGTCGATCAGGATCGAGTCCACCTCGTCGATGATCGCGTAGGCATGGGTCCGTTGGACGCGCTGCTCGAGCGAGAACACCATGTTGTCGCGCAGGTAGTCGAAGCCGAACTCGTTGTTCGTCCCGTACGTGATGTCGCACTGATACGCCGCGCGCCGCGCCGGCGTCGACGGCTCCGTGTCGTCGATGCAACCCACGGTGAGGCCGAGCCACGTGAACAGGTGACCCATCCACTGCGAGTCGCGCCGGGCGAGGTAGTTGTTGACGGTGACGAGATGCGCACCCCGCCCCGCCAGGGCGTTCAGGTACAGCGGCAGCGTGGCCACGAGCGTCTTCCCCTCACCGGTGGCCATCTCGGCGATCTTGCCCTGGTGCAGCACGATGCCGCCGATGAGCTGCACGTCGTAGGGCACCATGTCCCATTTGAGCGCGTGCCCCGTCACCACGACTTCACTGCCCACCAGACGGCGGCACGCCTCACGCACCGTGGCGAACGCCTCCGGCAGCACGTCGTTGAGGGTAACCTGCAGCTCCTTCACGTAGGCCGACTCGGCCCGCGAGAGCTGCTCGCTCAGCACCGCACGCTGCTCCGCCTCGGGGCACTCGTGCTTTTCCCGCTTGAGACGCGCCACCTCCGCCGCCAGCACGCCGGTGCGCTCCGCCACGAGCCCGCGCAGCTTCGGGGTCTGCGCCTGCAGCTCGGTATCCGAGAGCGTCTTGAGGCGCTCCTCGTCACGATGAATCGCGTCCACGATCGGACGGATGCGCTTCATCTCGCGCTGGAAGCGCGTGCCGACGATCTTGGTGAACCAGCTCTTGACCATCAAACCTCTATTTCGGCCGCTATTTCGGCCGCTATTTCCGGTACAGCCCCCGCGCGGCGATATAGTCGCGCACCGCGTCGGGCACGAGGTAGCGAATCGAGCGGGCCTGCCGCACGCGCTCCCGAATCAGCGTCGCAGAGACGTCCAGCGCCGGCACTTCGACCGTTCGGCTGATCGCCGGATGGCGCGGCGCCGGCGCTCCCGGCCGCGCGAACACGACCACGTCGGCGAGCTGCCGGAGCGCGTCGATCTCGAACCAGGCCCCGAGCTCCGCCGCCGCATCGGCCCCCAGCAGTAACGTGAAGCGGTTCCCGGGCTCCCGCTGCGCCAGGGCCCGCAGCGTGCGGACCGTGTACGACGGCGTCGGCAGCGTCAGCTCGATCCGCTCGACGGTGAGACGCGGGTTGCCGGCCACGGCGAGCTCCAGCATCTCCGCCCGCTCCTCGGGGCTGGCACCGTGGGGGGCGTGGCCCGCGCGCTTGAGCGGCTGCTCCCGCGCCGGCAGAAACCGGATGGTGGCGTCGAGCGCTTCGCCCACCGTCTCCGCCGCGACCAGGTGCCCGACGTGCACGGGATCGAACGACCCGCCGAACAACGCCTGCAGCGCGGTCAGGAGGGCGTCGCCGTGCTCGAGTCGGCCGGGCAGGACGCGCCGAGCCCCGCGGTCTGCGGGTAGTACTTGCGCAACGTCCCGCACGTCTCCTTCAGCTCGTCCGTGTACCCGATCGCGCGGTAGGAGTCCACCAGGCGCATCAGGGCGTCGGCGACGCGCGCCGTCCCCTGGTAGTTTGCGATGACGTCCTTGAAATAGATGATGGCGGAATCGAAGGCGCGCCGGCGGAAATAGAACATGCCGTTCTTGTAATCCTTCAGCGCGAACCACTCGCGCAGCTGCTGGACGTGCAGCTGGGCTCGGGCCGCGGCGTCCGTTCCGGGATACCGTCCGGCGAGCTCCTGGTAGATCGCGAGGGCGCTCTCCCCGTACGAGGGATCGAGCTCGGGCTTGCGCCACAGCCGCAGGTTCGCATCGCCGGCGCGCAGCAGCGCGAGGGGCGCGTACGGGCTCGCGGGGAACTGATCGGCGACCTGCCGGAAGTCGTGCGCCGCCTGGACCCGGTCGCCCGTCTGGAACGCGCACTCGGCCAGGTTGTATTTCACCTCGGCCAGCTCGGGCTCGGTGGGACTGAGCTCGTAGCTCAGACGCCGGAAGGAGACCAGCGCCTTGCCGAAGTCGCCGCGGCGAAACTGCGCGCGTGCCCGGGCCAGCTCGGCGACGGGATCGGGAGCGGGCTGGATCCGCGCTCCATGGTGGCATGCCGTCACCGCGGCGCAGCCGATCAGCACGGCGTAGCGCATCGTCCTCATGGTTGTTTGGGCGGGTTGGGGGACGGCGCGTCCGCTTTCCCCAGCGCATTGATCTTGTCCTGCGCGCGCTGCGTGAGTGTGTCCCCGGGGGTGCCGCCCGCGAGCGCCTGTTGATAGCTCTCGAGCGCGCCCGCCACGTCGCCCTGCGCGAGCTTGACGTCGCCGAGGCCCAGGAACGCTCCCCGCACCACGTCGGCCGGCGCACCCGGCGCCGTCGCCCGGCGGAACCAGTCCTCGGCCTCGGCCGGTTTGCCGGCCGCCAGCAGCCGTTGCCCCTCGACCAGCGCGCACAGCCCCAGCCCCTCGCGCGCGCCGTCCGCGACGGCCGGTTCGCGCTGGCGCCGAATGATCCCTTCGAACACCGGCACCGCGGTGCTGCAGGCGTGCGCTCGCACCGCTGCCATGCCGTACACGTACAGCAGCGAATCGGTCAAGCGCGGATCGCCGGCGGCGGCGGCGGCGCCCGGCAGCAGCGCCATGGCGCCGGCCGTGTCGCCGCGCTCGGCGGCGTCCAAGGCCGCGAGGCGGGCGTAGCGCCCCAGCGGCCGGGTAGGCGCCACCGCGCGCAGGCCCGCCAGCCCGCGGGCGGCGTCGCTCCGGTCGTTCGCGGCGAGCGCGGCCCGGGCGGTGCGCTCCAGCCCGTCCGCGGCCTCGCCGGCGCGCGAGCGGTCTCCCTCACCCAGGGCGATGTAGGCGTTCACCGCCGTCGCGTAGTCGCCCACATGCAGCGCGGCCGCTCCCAGCTTCGCCTCGAGGTCCGGGTCTCCCGGGTGCGCCTTGAGGCCGAGCTGATACTCGGCCAGGGCGTCACGATAGGAACCGCCTCCGTACCAGCGGTCCCCCAGCTCCTCGTGGTCGGCGGCGCTGGGCTGGCACGCGAGCGCCAGTGCGACGCCCACAACGACCCAGCGGCTCACTGGAGGGGGGGCGTCTTCCGTCCGCCCCGCCCCCGCCCGCCGGTACCCTCGGGGCCGCCGTCTCCGGAGGGCGCGGGCGGGGGACCGCTGTCCGGCGACGCGGCCGCACCCGCGGGAACCTGGGCAGCGGTGTCGTTGCGGGCCAGCATGGCCAGGTAGGCTTCCACGCGCGGATCCTCGGGCCGGCGCTCGCGGCAGTCTTCCCACACGGCCCTGGCCGCGAGCCCGTCGCCCGCGAGGTAGCAGGCGAGCCCCAGCATCGCGGCGGCGTCCAGATAGTTGGGGCGCGCCCGTACGATGATTTCGAAGTGCTCTCGTGCGTCCAAGGCGCGTCCCGCCTCGAGCAGCATGCGTCCCAGTTTATACCGCAGGTCGTGAAACGCGGGTCCGAGCGCAAGCGCCGCCTGGTACTGATCGATCGCCGTCGCCAGCCCGCCCGACTCGAGGTACGCGTCCCCCAGGCGCGCGTGCTGGTTCGCGAGCTTGGCGGCGACGTGCGCCGGATAGCCCTGCCGCGGTACGCCGCCGATTTGCGCGGCGCGCCGGAACGCCGCATCGGCCTCGGCTTCGCGCCCCAACTCGTTCAACACGAGCGCGCGGTGCACCAGCGCCTCGACGTAATGCGGGTTCAACGCGAGCGCGCGGTCCAGTTGCGCCAGCGCCGCGTCCTGCTGGCCCACCAGCGAGTACGACAGCCCGAGCAGGTGGTGCGCATCGGCGAACGCCCGGCCCGTCGCGATCACCTCTTCCAAGAGGTGAATCGCGCCGTAGTAGTCCTGGAGCTGAAATCGCTCCCGGGCCTGCGCCACCAGATGCTCAGGACTGACGTCCATGCATCGCCTCGTACCAGCGGACGAAGAGTCGAATCCCTTCTTCGATGCCGACTTTGGGCCGGAACCCGAGCTCCCGGCCGGCGCGCCGCAGGTCGGCGTCCGTGAGCCGCACGTCCCCCGGCTGATCGCCGTGGCGCTCGATCCGCACCTCGCGGCCGAGCGCGCGTCCGATCAGCTCGATCAGCCGATCCAGCCGCACTCGGGCCCCCCCGCCGATGTTGATCGGCTCGGCGATGCCGCCCGACCGGGCACGCTCGGTCCAGGCCATGGCCGCCAGGACCCCGTCGACGCAATCCGTAATATAGGTATAGTCCCGCTCGCTCGACCCATCGCCGTGCATGCGCACCGGCTGTCCTCGGGCGATCAGGTCCGTGAAACGATGGATGGCCAGGTCCGGCCGCTGGCGGGGCCCGTACACCGTGAAGAAGCGGAGGCAGGCGATCTGCATACCGTACAGGTGCGCGAAGGCGTGCGCCACCAGCTCCCCGGCGCGCTTGCTGGCGGCGTAGGGGGAGATCGGCGCGACAGCGGGGGCCTCCTCGCTGAACGGGGCGGGGGTCGTGTCGCCGTACACCGACGACGACGAGCCGAACACCACCTGCCGGATCCCGGCGCGCCGGGCGGCCTCGAACACCCGCACGGTTCCGGTCACGTTCGTCTCGCAGTAGGACGCGGGGTCTTCGAGCGAGGGACGGACGCCCGGGCGTGCCGCGAGGTGCACCACCACCGAAACGCCCTCGAGCGGCAGCGGGTCGCGCACGATGTCGGCCTCCACGAAGCGGAATCCCTTGCCGCGCCGCAGCGTCTCGAGGTTTCGCTCCTTCATCGCGCGGGCGTAGAACGCGTCGAAGTTGTCCAGGGCCACGACCTCGTCGCCTCGCGCCACCAGGGCTTCGGCCACATGCGAAGCGATGAACCCCGCCGCGCCCGTGACCAGCACCCGCGGGCTCATCCCACGATGCCGCGGAAGTACTCGATCGTGCGGCGCAGGCCGTCCTCGAGCGACACGCGCGGCTCCCACTCGAGCGTCTCGCGGGCGTGGCGGATGTCGGGCTGGCGTACCTTGGGATCGTCGGTGGGGAGCGGCTGCTCGACGATCGCGCTCCGGCTGCCCGTGAGGCGCAGCACCAGCTCGGCGAGCTGGCGCACGGTAAACTCGTGGGGGTTCCCGATGTTCGTCGGATCCGCGCCGCCGCGCTCGAACAACCGGACGATCCCATCGATCAGATCGTCCACGTAGCAGAAGGAGCGGGTCTGCGACCCGTCGCCGTACACGGTGAGCGGATCGCCCTTGAGCGCCTGCACGATGAAGTTCGACACCACCCGACCGTCCTTGGGGCGCATGCGCGGTCCGTACGTGTTGAAGATGCGGACGACGCGTGTGTCGAGCTTGTGGTAGCGATGATAGGCCATGGTCATCGCTTCCGCAAAGCGCTTGGCTTCGTCGTACACGCCGCGCGGGCCGACCGGGTTCACGTTCCCCCAGTAACTCTCCGGCTGGGGATGCACCAGCGGGTCGCCGTAGACTTCCGAAGTCGACGCGAGCAGGAAGCGCGCGCCCTTGGCCCGTGACAGGCCCAGCGCCTTGTGGGTCCCGAGCGAGCCGACTTTGAGCGTCTGAATAGGATAGTCGAGGTAGTCGACCGGACTCGCCGGACTCGCGAAGTGGAGCACCCCGTCGAGCGGACCCTGGACCTCGACGAAGTTCGCCACATCGTGGAGCACGAACTGAAAGCTGGGATGCTTGCGAAGATCGGCGATGTTGGCGGGGTTACCGGTGAGGAAATTGTCCATCCCGACGACGCGGTGACCCTCTGCCAGCAACCGGTCGCACAGATGCGACCCGAGAAACCCCGCGGCCCCGGTTACGAGGACGCGCATGCGACCGGGCGGCCGATGCTTTCGTACACGAACCCGAGACGGGCGAGACGCTGTGGGTCGTACAGGTTGCGTCCATCCACGATCAGGGACCGCGACAACGCCTGCTTGATCCGGCCGAAATCGGGGTTGCGATACTCGAGCCACTCGGTCACGATCACGAGCGCGGCCGCGCCCTCGAGCGCTTCATAGGCGGTGCCCGCGTAGGTGATCCGGTCGCCCAGCTCGCGGCGCGCAGTCTCCATCGCGGCCGGATCGTGGGCGCGCACGCGCGCGCCCGCCTCGAGCAGCTGGCCGGCGAGCACCAAGGCCGGGCTCTCGCGCACGTCGTCGGTCTCGGCCTTGAAGGCGAGGCCCCACACCGCCACGGTGACGTTGCGCAGCTTGCCGCCGAAGTGGCGGGCCAGCTTCTCGTACAGCACCCGTTTCTGGCGCTCGTTCGCCGCCTCGACCGACTCGAGCACGTCGAGCGACACGCCGCAGTCCTGTCCGGTGCGGATCAACGCCTTCACGTCCTTGGGGAAGCACGATCCACCGTAGCCAGGACCCGGGAACAGGAACGCCGGGCCGATGCGCCGGTCCGATCCGATGCCCTTCCGGACCAGCGTGACGTCGGCGCCCACGGCGTCGCACAGCCGCGCGATCTGGTTCATGAACGAGATCCGGGTGGCGAGCATCGCGTTGGCCGCGTACTTCGTCATCTCCGCCGAGGCGAGGTCCATGAAGATGATGGGGTTGCCCGTCCGCACGAAGGGCGCGTACAGCTCGCCGATCAGCTGGGCCGCTTCCTGCGAATCCACCCCGACGATGACGCGGTCCGGCTTCATGAAATCCTCGACCGCCGCGCCTTCCTTCAGGAACTCGGGGTTGGCGCACACCTGAAACGGGGTCGTGGTCTGCGCTGCGATCGCCGCCCGCACCTTCTGGGCCGTGCCAACCGGCACCGTGCTCTTGGTGACCACCAGCTTCGAGCGGTTCATGTGGCGACCGATGGTCGTAGCGACGTCGAGCACGTGCGTCAGGTCCGCGGAGCCGTCTTCGTCGGGCGGCGTGCCGACCGCGATGAAGATTACGTCGGAGGTCTCGACCGCGGCGCCGACATCGGTCGTGAACCGCAGTCGCCCGTCACGCTGGTTGCGCGTCACCAGCGGCTCGAGCCCCGGCTCGTAGATCGGCAGGCGATTGTGACGGAGCGCCTCGATTTTCGCGGCGTCCAGGTCCGCGCCCACCACGTCGTTCCCCGTCTCCGCCAGGCAGGCCCCGGCGACCAGGCCCACGTATCCCGTGCCTACGACGGCGACTTTCATCGCTCCTCCCGCCGCCGTTGCCGGGCCAGCGCGTTGCGGGTGTCGACGACCAGGCGCGCGCTGCGCGCCACCAGTGCGTAATCGACGTCCGAGTGATCTGTGACGATCACCACGCAGTCCGCGCCGGCGAGCGTCTCCGCCGTGAGGGGCGTGGAGGCCAGGTCGATGGCTTCGTCCCTGAGCTTGCGCACGTGGGGATCGTGATACCGGACCACCGCACCGCGCTGCTGCAGCAGACGGATCACGTCGAGCGCCGGGCTCTCACGGACGTCGTCGATATCCTTCTTGTACGCGACGCCCAGCACCAGCACCGTGCTGCCCCGCGCCGCGCGCCCCTGCTCGTTGAGACGATCCACGATCTGCCCCACCCAGTACTCCGGCATGGCCGCGTTGATTTCCCCCGCCAGCTCGATGAAGCGGGTGCGGTAGTTCAGCGTGCGCATCTTCCAGGCGAGGTAGTGCGGGTCGAGTGGGATGCAGTGCCCGCCGACGCCGGGGCCGGGCGTGAATTTCATGAACCCGAACGGCTTGGTCGCAGCCGCTTCGATCACCTCCCACACATCCACCCCGAGCTTCTCGCACACGATCGCCATCTCGTTGACGAGCCCGATGTTCACGCTGCGGAAGGTGTTCTCGAGGATCTTCACCAGCTCGGCCGCCTCGGTGGACGAGACGGGGACGAGCATCTCGATGGCCGGCTCGTACACGGCCATCGCCACGCGGCGACAGGTCTCGGTGATACCCCCCACCACCTTCGGCGTGTTGTGCGTGTTCCACTTGCCGTTGCCCGGGTCCACGCGCTCCGGCGAAAACGCCAGGAAGAAGTCCTCTCCGACCTTGAGACCCGTCTCCTCGAGCGCCGGCAGCATCAGTTCGCGCGTAGTGCCAGGGTACGTGGTCGATTCCAGCACGATGAGCTGCCCGCGCCGCAGCGCCTGCTTGATAGAAGTGGTCGCCGCGAGCACGTAACTCACGTCGGGGTCCTTTGTCTTGGACAAGGGGGTCGGGACGCATACCGACACCACGTCGGGCTCGCGCAGCCGTGCCAGATCCGCCGTCGCTGCGAACTTTCCCACCTGGGCGAAGCGCGCCACATCGGCGCTCGCCACGTCCTGGACGTGCGATCGCCCCTGGTTCAAACCCTCGACCACGACCCGACTCACGTCGAACCCGAGCACGCGGAACCCGGCGCGCGCGAACTCCATGGCGAGCGGCAGGCCCACGTACCCCAGCCCGACGATCCCGATCAGCGCCGAGCGGTCCTGCGTCTTGGCGACCAGCAAGTCGGCGGCGGACGATGCCGTGGCGGTCACAGGTCCACCGGGGCTCCGCCCGAGGCGAGCGAGCGAGACGCCGCCTCCAGCACACGCACGACGCGGACTCCGTCGTCGGCGCCGGCGCGCGGCGGCTCCGCGCCGCGCGCGACGCGCACGAAGTGATTCAGCTCCGCCGCGAGAGGCTCCACGTTGGGAATCCTCGGGATGAAGATGTCACCCTCCCGGATCGACAGCGCTTCACCGTACGACCGGTACTCCGGTGGGCGCTCGACACCTTTGTCGTAGATGCGAAGCTTCTCGCGCGCCTCCATATCGTCGAATACCACCATCTGCTTCGCCCCGACGACCGTCAGCTTCCGCTCCTTGTGGGGATCCAGCCAAGACAGTTGTACGTGCGCCAGCACTCCGGTGGCAAACTCCATCGTGAGGAACACCACATCTTCAACCTGGCGTTGGAGATAGCTCTTGCCGTGCGCCGCGACGCGTATCGGCGCCTCACCCAGCAAGTACAGTGCCACGGATACGTCGTGCGGACCGAAGCTCCACAGGGCGTTCTCGTCCGCTCGGATCTGGCCCAGATTCACGCGCAGGCCATAAAGATAGTAGATGCGACCCAGCTCCCCCCCCTGCACCAGGGCCCGCAGCCGCTCGACCGCGGGGTGGAACAGCAGCAGGTGACCGGCGAGGACGGGAACGCGGCGCTCCCCCGCCGCGCGAGCCACCGCTTCGGCATCGCGTGTGCTCAAGGCAAACGGCTTCTCCACCAGGCACGGCTTCCCCGCCTCGACACACTGCAGCGCGAGCCGCGCGTGCGTCGCCGCGGGCGCGGCGATGACGACGGCCTCCACGCGGCCGATCAAGTCGGAAGCGTCGGCGGTGACGTGCACGCCCGGGTATTGGCGGCCCAGCTGCTCCCGCCGCTTGGCGTCCGTGTCGCACACCGCGGCCAGCTCGCCGTCGGCGAGGCCCGCGGCGGTGCGGACGTGGTTCCTGCCCCAGGCTCCGGCCCCGATCACGCCGAGCTTGAGCCGGCTCACCGGTAGAATCCACGAATCGTCTCGATCACATGGTCCAGCTGCTGCTGCGTCAGCTCCGGGAACACCGGAAGCGAGAGCACTTCCCGGCAGGCCCGCTCCGCCTGGGGCAGGCGGCCGGCCTTGTAGCCCAAATGCGCGAAACAGTTCTGGAGGTGGAGCGGCACCGGATAATAGACCGCGCTTCCGATGCCCTTGGCCTTGAGGTGCGCCTGCAACTCGTCGCGGCGCTCGACTCGCACGGTGTACTGATGGTAGATGTGCTCGTTCGCCGGGTCCACCGCCGGCACCCGGACGCCCGGGATGTCGCTCAGGCCCTTGTCGTAGTAGCTCGCGTGGTCGCGGCGCCGGGCCGACCAGGACGCGAGGTGCGGCAGCTTGGCGAGCAGCACGGCGGCCTGGAGCGAGTCGAGTCGTGAGTTGGTGCCCACCTCGTCGTGGTGGTACTGTTTGGCGCCGCCGTGCAGGCGCAGCTTGCGGAGCCGCTCCGCCAGCGCGTCGTCGGACGTGACCATCATGCCGCCGTCGCCCCAGGCGCCCAGATTCTTGCTGGGGAAGAAGGAAAAGCCCGTCGCCCATCCCAGCTCGCCCGCCATCCGCCACTGCCCGTCGATCCGACGCCGCGCCCCGATCGCCTGCGCGGCATCTTCGATCACCCGGAGCCCCCGTGCGCGCGCCAGCGGGAGCATCCGTTCCACAGCCGCCATCTGCCCGTACAGGTGGACCGGCATCACGGCCCGGGTGCGCGGCGTGAGGACCGCCTCCACCGCGGCCGGATCGATATTGAGCGTCCCCGGCTCGATGTCCGCGAACACCGGCGTCCCGCCGGCGTTGTGGATGGCACCGGCGGTGGCGAAGAAGGTGAACGGGGTGGTGACCACCTCGTCCCCGGGTTTCAGATCGAGCGCCTGGAGCGGCAGGAGCAGCGCGTCGGTGCCGCTGGCGCACGCGATGCCGTGCTTCGCGTGGGCGAGCCCGGCGATGGCGCTCTCGAGCCGCGGGACGCTCGGACCCATGACGAATTGCTGAGACTCGATCACCGCCTGGAGCGCGGGCAGGACTTCGTCCTTGATCGCGCGGTACTGCGCCACCAGATCGAGGAGCGGCACGTTCACGACGCCGGTGTCCGAAAGGAGGGCCACGCAGCTACCCGACCCGGCTGGGTTGGGCAATCGCGCGCAGACTGCCGTTCGTCTCCTGGTAGCGGCAGCCGCACACGGCGCACGCCGCCTGGCCCGATGTCACCGACAACCGCTCGCCGCATTGGCACATCCAGCCCACGCGGCGGGCCGGCACGCCCACCATGAGCGCATAGGAGGGGACATCGGACGTCACCACGGCGCCCGCGCCGATGAACGCGTACTCGCCGAGGGTCACACCGCACACGATCGTCGCGTTCGCGCCGATGGACGAGCCCCGCTTCACGAGCGTGGGACGATACTCGTGCTTGCGCGACACGTGGCTGCGGGGGTTCATCACGTTGGTGAACACACAGGACGGCCCGCAGAACACGTCGTCCTCGAGGGTGACGCCCTCGTAAATCGACACGTTGTTCTGGATCTTCACGTTGTTGCCGATGCGCGTGCCGGGCATCACGACGACATTCTGCCCGAGGCTGCAGCGCTCGCCGATGACGGCGCCTGGCATGACGTGGCAAAAGTGCCAGACCTTCGTGTGCTTGCCGATCCGGGCGCCGGCGTCGACGTAGCTCGACTCGTGGACGAAATAGTCCGCCATCTAGCCGATCACCTTGACCTCGAGCTCGAGCTCGACGCTGGTCTTCTTGGCGACGGTCTTGCGTACGTGCTCGATGACCTTGAGCACGTCGCTCGCGGTGGCGTTGCCCGTATTGACGATGTAGTTCGCGTGCAGGGGCGAGACCTGGGCGCCACCGATCGTGAAGCCCTTCAGGCCGCATTCGTCGATCAGCACCCCCGCCGTGCGGGGGCCGCCGGGGTTCTTGAACACCGAGCCGCAACACGGCTGGTCGAACGGTGTGCCCGCCTTCCGCCACCGGAACAGGCGCGCCTGCATTTCCTTGAGCTTCGCCGGTGGCTCCTCGATCAGGGCGAGCTTCGCCTCCAGCACGACCACCGCGCCGAGGTTGGACGAGCGGTATTTGAACGAGATCTGCTTGCGCGGCACCTGCTTGATCTTTCCCTTCGCGTCCATCACGGTCGCTTCGGTCAGCACTTCGGCGAACTCCGCCCCGTGCGCACCGGCGTTCATGTACACTCCGCCGCCCACCGTTCCCGGGATGCCGATGAAGCGCTCCACCCCCGCGAATCCCGCCTCCGCCGTGCGGCGCGCGAGCAGCGGCGTGGCGAGCCCGGCGCCGACGATCGCCGTCGCCCCCTTCATCTCAAAGCGGTCCAGTCCCTTCCCGATGCGGATCACGACGCCCGGGAAGCCGGCGTCCTTCACCAGCAGGTTCGAGCCCAGCCCGAGCGCGAGCCACGGGAGCCCGCGCTCCTGTGCCAGATCGAGCGCCTTGGCCACGTCGTCCGGGTCGGCGGGCAGGACGAAGTACCGCGCCGGGCCGCCCAGCCGGTACGTGGTGTAGCGTGCCAGCGGCTCGTTCTCGAGCACCCGGCCGCGGAACTTGACCTTGGCCGGGGCGGGCGTCGCCGCGGCGGGCTTGGCGCCGCCCTTGACACCCTTCGCTGCCGGCTGCGCCGCCCGCTTGCTTACGCCCGCACGGCCGGCGTGGGGCTTGGCTGCGGCGCCTTTGCGCCCGCTGGCGGCTGTCTTTCGGCCGTCGTTTTTTCGTGCCATTCTTGCAGACTCCTCACGCTACCCGTTCGGCTCCGCAGAGCGATGATCGCGTCGCAGGCGGCACTCGCCGCCGACATCGTCGTCGTGTACGGCACGCGGTGCATCAGCGCCGCCCGCCGGATCGCGTAGTCGTCCGCCTGCGTGAACTTCCCGAGGGGCGTGTTGATCAGTAGCTGCGCCTCGCCCGACACGATCAGGTCGATCGCGTTCGGTCGCCCCTCGTGCACCTTGGCCACCCGCTCGGCCGGGACCCCCCGGGCCCGGAGATACCGCGCGGTGCCGTCGGTGGCCACGATGCGGAAGCCCATCTCGTGGAACCGCCGGACGATCGGCAGCACGGTGGGCTTGTCCGAATCGTTCACCGTCACGAAGATCGCGCCCGACAACGGCAGGCTCCCGTCGGCCGCGATCTGCGCCTTGGCGAACGCCATCCCGAAACTGTCCGCCAGCCCCATCACTTCCCCCGTGGAGCGCATCTCCGGGCCCAGGATGGTATCCACGCCGGGGAGCTTCGTGAAGGGGAAGACGGCCTCCTTGACCGCCACCCCGGGGAGCGGAAGGTCATCGGGAATGCCCAGTTCGTCCAGGGTGTGCCCCACCATGACCGCCGCCGCCAGCTTGGCGAGCGCCACCCCCGTCGCCTTGCTCACGAACGGGACGGTCCGCGAGGCCCGCGGGTTCACCTCGAGCACGTACACGACCCCGTCCTTGATGGCGTATTGGACGTTGATGAGTCCTACCACGCCGAGCGCCTGGGCGAAGGCCTGGGTGTAGCGGCGCATCTCCTCGACCTGGCGGTCCCCGATGAGATAGGGCGGCAGCACGCACGCCGAGTCCCCCGAATGCACCCCGGCGTCCTCGATGTGCTGCATCACGCCGCCGATCACCGTGCGCCGGCCGTCGGCGATCGCGTCCACGTCCCCCTCGAACGCGTCCTCGAGGAAGCGGTCGATCAGCACGGGATGCTCCGGCGCCACGCGGGCCGCCTTGTCGAAGTATGCCCGCAGCGAGCCTTCGTCGTACACGATCTCCATCGCCCGTCCGCCCAGCACGTACGACGGGCGCACCAGCACTGGATAGCCGATCCGCTGCGCCGCGGCGACCGCTGCGTCCACGGAGCGGGCGGTGCCGTTGGCGGGCTGGGTGATGCCGAGCCGGCGGGCCAGCGCTTCGAACCGCTCGCGATCCTCCGCGATGTCGATGGAGTCGGGCGGCGTGCCGAGGATCGGGATGCCCGCCGCTTCGAGCGGTTTGGTGAGACGCAGCGGGGTCTGGCCGCCCAGCTGGACCACCACGCCCTTGGGACGCTCCCACCGCACGATCTCGAGCACATCCTCGAGCGTCAGCGGCTCGAAGTACAGCTTGTCCGAGATGTCGAAGTCCGTCGACACGGTTTCCGGGTTCGAGTTGATCATGATGGTCTTGAAGCCCAGCTCGCGAAACGCCAGGCCGGCCCGGACACAGCAATAGTCGAACTCGACACCCTGGCCGATGCGGTTGGGGCCGCTGCCCAGGATCACGATCCCCTGTCCGCCGAGCGGCTCCGACTCGTTCTCGTCATCGTACGAGCTGTACAGGTAGGGCGTGCGCGACGGAAACTCGCCGGCGCAGGTGTCGACCGTCTTGTACGCGGGGTGCACGCCCCAGCGCCAGCGGGCCTCACGCATCGCCTGCTCGGTGGTGCCGCGCAGCGCGGCGAGCTGGCGGTCCGAGAACCCCATGCGCTTCATGCGGCGCAGGTCGGCGGCGCCCGGCTGCGGCAGGGCGACGAACTCGCGCTCGGCGACGAGCAGCTCCGCCAGCTGGAACAGGAACCACGGATCGATGCCGGACGCCGCCGCGATGTCCTCGACCGACACGCCGGCGACGAGCGCCCGCTTGATCTGGAAGATGCGCTCCGGCGTGGGCGTGCGCAGCGCGACGCGCAGGTCCTCGGGGCTGTCGCTCGTGAGGCGATCGTCCGACAGCGTCTGCCCCGCTTCCCAGCCCGAGCGGCCGGCCTCGAGCGCTCGCAGGCCTTTCTGGAACGCTTCCTTGAAGGTACGACCGATCGCCATCGCCTCGCCCACGGATTTCATCTGCGTCGTGAGCCGGTAGTCCGCGGTGGGGAACTTCTCGAAGGCGAAGCGGGGCACCTTGACCACCACGTAGTCCAGCACCGGCTCGAACGACGCCGGCGTGGTCCGGGTGATATCGTTGGGCAGCTCGTCGAGCGTATAGCCCACCGCCAGCTTGGCGCCGATGCGCGCGATCGGGAATCCCGTGGCCTTCGATGCCAGCGCCGACGACCGCGAGACGCGCGGGTTCATCTCGATCACCAGCATCTCGCCGTCCGCGGGGTTCACCGCGAACTGGATGTTGCACCCGCCCGCCTCCACGCCGATCTCGCGGATGATGGCGATCGCGGCGTCGCGCATCCGCTGGTACTCCCGGTCCGTGAGCGTCATCGCGGGAGCGACGGTGATCGAGTCGCCGGTATGCACGCCCATCGGGTCGACGTTCTCGATCGAACACACGATCACGACGTTATCGCGGCGGTCCCGCATCACCTCGAGCTCGAACTCCTTCCACCCGAGCACACTGCGCTCGATCAGGGTGGTGTGCACCGGCGACAGCTCGAGGGCGCGCTCCACCATCTCCTCGAACTCGGCGCGATTGTACGCGACGCCGCCTCCCGTCCCGCCAAGGGTGAACGACGGCCGCAGGATCGCCGGGTAGCCGGTCTCGGCCACCTCGTCCACCGCCTCGGCAAGGCTGGTGACCGTCTTGCCCACCGGCGTGGCCAGCCCGATGCGCTGCATCGCGGCCGCGAACTGTGCCCGGTCTTCGGCCATCTGGATGGCGCGCGCGTTCGCCCCGATCAGCTCGACCCCGAATCGGTCCAGGGTGCCGTCCCGCACCAGCGCCATCGCCACGTTCAACGCCGTCTGCCCGCCCATCGTGGGGAGCAGCGCGTCGGGGCGCTCGCGCTCGATCACCCGGCGGACCCAGTCGGGCGTGACGGGCTCGACGTACGTCCGATCGGCCAGCTCGGGGTCTGTCATGATGGTCGCCGGATTCGAGTTCACCAGCACGACCGCATACCCCTCTTCCTTGAGGGCCTTCACTGCCTGCGTTCCCGAGTAGTCGAATTCGGCGGCCTGGCCGATCACGATCGGACCGGAGCCGAGCAGCAGAATGCGCCGGAGGTCAGTCCGTCTGGGCATCGACGACCTCCCGCAGCGTAGCGTCGAGGGAATACCGCGGCGCCCACCCCGTCGCGGCCCGGAGCTTCGTCGCGTCGCCCACCAGGTGGAGAATGTCCCCGCCGCGCACCAGATCCGGGTCCGCCTCCGTGAGCGGGTGCACGCCGATCAAGCCGGCGAGCCGGTCGAACAGCTGCTCCAGGGAGATCCCCTCTCCCGATGCCACGTTGTAGGTCTCCCCGGCGTGCCCCCGCACGAGCAACCGGACGTAGGCGTCCACCACGTCCCGTACGTGCAGGAACTCCCGTACCGGCTCGAGGTTGCCGACCTTCACGACGGGCGCGCCGACCCGCTTCGCGAACCGCAGCCGCCCGGCGAAGGCGGGCACCACGAAGCGCGCATCCTGGCCCGGCCCGGTGTGGGCGAACGCCCGCGCCACCACGACGCGCAGCGCGACGCGGCGCCACGCCTCGAGCGCCGCCAGCTCCGCGCCGGCTTTGGTCGCGGCGTACGGAGACGTGGGGGCCACCGCATCGGTCTCGCGGCGCGGCCGCTGGTCGCCACAGGCGCCATACACCTCCCCGGTCGAGACCACCAGGACCACGGGGTCGGCACGTCCGACGCGCTTCGCGTCGGCGAGCACCTGCACGACGCGGGCGGTGCCAGCGGCGTTCACGATCCAGGCGAACCCGGGATCGCGCGTGGCGTCCACCCCCGACGACACTGCGGCGAGATGCACGACCGCATCGTAGGGGAGGTCGACCGCCCGGCGTACCGATTCGGCGTCCGTGAGCTCGAGCGGCAGCCAGCGCACCGCGTCGCGCTCGGCGGGCGTCAGGTCCGCCGCGGGCGGCACAGCCGGGGGGCTCTGCCCCGGCCGCACCGCGCCGTACACCTCGCGCCCGTCGGCCAGCAGCCGTCGCACCAGCCAACGGCCCACGAACCCGTCGGCGCCGGTCACGAGCACCTTCACGACAATCGCTCCAGGTCGGCATCGACCATCAGGCGGACCAGCTCGGCGAAACTCGTACGCGGCGCCCACTCGAGCTCGCGCTGCGCCTTGCTCGGGTCGGCCTGCAGCGTGTCCACCTCCGCCGGCCGCACGAAGCGCGGATCCACGGTGACGTACTTTTGCCAGTCGAGGCCCACGTGCGAGAAGGCCAGCTCGCACAGCTCCCGGACCGAGTGCATCTCGCCCGTCCCGATCACGTAGTCCGCCGGCCGGGGCGGCTGCAGCATGCGCCACATGGCGTCCACGTAGTCGCCCGCGAATCCCCAGTCGCGCCGCGCATCGAGATTGCCGAGATGCAAGTCCCGCGCCCTTCCCTTCACGATGCGCGCCACGCCATCGGTCACTTTGCGCGTGACGAACTCGAGCCCGCGCCGGGGAGACTCGTGGTTGAAGAGGATGCCGCTCACGGCGTAGAGGCCGTAGGACTCGCGGTAGTTGACGGTGATCCAGTGGCCGTACACCTTGGCCACGCCGTAGGGGGAGCGCGGGTAGAAGGGCGTCGTCTCGCGCTGCGGGGTCTCGTGCGCCTTGCCGAACATTTCGGACGAGCTCGCCTGATAAATGCGCGCCGTGGGGTGCGCCAGCCGCACCGCCTCGAGCAGGCGCGTGACGCCCAGGGCCGTGAACTCTCCGGTCAGGACGGGCTGCGTCCAGGAGGTGGGGACGAAGCTCTGGGCCGCGAGGTTGTACACCTCGTCCGGACGGGCATCGCGCACCACGGAGGTGAGCGAGTGCTGGTCGAGGAGATCCGCGGGCACGATGTGGACGCGGTCCAGCAGGTGCCCGATCCGCTCGTAGGAGTCGTGCGAGGTGCGGCGCACCACGCCCACGACATCGTAGCCCTTGGTGAGCAGCAGCTCCGCCAGGTACGAGCCATCTTGACCCGTGATGCCGGTGATCAGCGCCGTGCGCCGGGGTTGCCCGGCTCCGGCGGCCGCCTTAGGTTTGTGAGCCCCGCCCTTACGGGCAGCCCCGCCCTTACGGGCGGGGTTATGCTTCTGGACGGTCATGCTTGATCGGACGGCTCCGATGGCTCGAGTCTGTGAAATCTGTGGCAAGGGCCCCATCACGGGGCACAACGTCAGCCACGCGAACAATAAGACGAACCGGCGCTGGTATCCCAACCTCCAGCGCGTGCGCGCCGTGGTGAACGGGACGACGCGGCGGTTGCGCGTCTGCACCCGGTGCCTCAAGGGGAATCGGGTGACCAAGGCGGCCTAACGAAAAGGGGGACCGAGGTCCCCCTTGCCGCTCCCGTCGCGCCCCCACCACCCCGTCACGCACCCAGCAGTTCGATCCGAGCCACCTCGGCGCCGTCGCCCGCGCGATGGCCCAGCTTGATGATCCGGGTGTAGCCCCCGGGACGCGCCGCGAAGCGCGGTCCCAGATCCTTGAACAGGCGATGCGTCACCTCGCGGTCCTTGAGGCGCCGCTCCACGAGGCGGCGGGCATGGAGATCGCCGCGCCGCGCCAGGGTGATGAGCCGCTCGGCGTAAGGACGCAGCTCCTTCGCCTTCGCTTCCGTGGTCACGATCCGGTCGTGTCGGAACAGGCTCGTCGCCAGGTTCGCGAGCAACGCCTTCTTATGGCTCGCGGTGCGCGACAGCTGGCGACCCTTGGCGCGGTGACGCATTACTCCAGGTCTCCCTCCGTCGCCTGCGCCTGGGGCGCGACGCCGGGATCCACCACTTTGAGCTCATCGGCGGCTTCCTCGAACTTCATGCCGAAGTTGAGGCCTTCGCGCCGCAGCAGCTCGGCGATCTCGCCCAAGGCCTTCTCGCCCACGTTCTTGACCTTGAGCAGATCCTCTTCGCGGTACTGCACCAGGTCGGCCAGGGTCCGGATGTTCGAGTTCTTGAGCGAATTGACCGAGCGGACGGAGAGCCCGACGTCGTCGATCGAGCGTCCCAGCACTTCGCGCAGCCGGCTGGTGGCCGCGCCGCCGTTGCCCGCCGGCTGGGCGGCGACCATGGGCACTTTCCCGAAGTCGACGAAGAAGCGGAAGTGCTCCTGGGCGAGCGCGGCCGCGTAGGCGACGGCGTCCTCGGGCGAGATCGTGCCGTTGGTCTCGACCGTCAGGGTGAGCCGGTCATAGTCGGTGCGCTGCCCGACGCGCGTCTCCGCCACCGTAAAGTTGGCGCGCCGCACGGGATTGTAGATCGAATCCACCCGCACGACGTCCACCGGCATGGTGCGGTCGACCGGGTGCTGCTCCGCCTCGACGTAGCCCCGGCCCTTATTCACGTACAGCTCGCCGCCGATGTCGCGGTCGTCCTGGACCGTGAAGAGCAGCTGATCCGGATTGACGATCGTGACCGCGCTGTGCGCTTCGATGTCGCGCGCGTACACCGGGCCCGCTTTGTCGTGCTTGATGTGCATCACGGCTTCGTCCACATCGGGCGAGAGCACCAGCGTGAGCTGCTTCAGCCGCTGGATGATCTGGTGCACATCTTCGACCACCCCCGGAATCGTCTGGTGCTCGTGCACCACGCCGTCGAGCCGGAAGGCCCACACCGCGGCGCCCCGCAGCGACGAGAGCAGCATGCGACGCAGCGAGTTGCCGAGGGTGTAGCCGTAGCCCCGCTCCAGCGGCTGGAGCCGGAATTCGGCGGCGTTGGGGTTGTCTTCCCGCTTGGTCATCTCGACCAGGTGTGGACGCACCAACCCGGTCAGATCGAGAGTCGTCATCACTTGGAATAGAGCTCGACGATTAACTGTTCTTGCGCGGCGATCGGAATGGCGTCGCGGGTCGGCCGCTCGGTCATCTTACCGGTCGCCTTGTCGGTATCGACGTGGATCCAGGTCACGGGCTGCTGCCGGCCGAACTGCTCGAGCGCGTGCTTGACCTGCACCAGCTCGCGGCTCGCCTCGGCCAGCTTCACTTCGTCCCCCGGGCGCACCCGGTAGGAAGGAATGTCCACCGTGCGGGCGTTCACTTGCACGTGGCGATGCCGCACCAGCTGGCGCGCCTGCCGGCGGGACACGGCGAACCCCATCCGGTACACGAGATTGTCCAGCCGGCTCTCGAGCGCGACGAGCAGGGCCTCACCCGTCACTCCCGGCTCCTTGAGCACGGCGTCGAAGATATTGCGGAACTGGCGCTCCGAGAGCCCGTAGATCCGCTTCACCTTCTGTTTCTCGCGCAGCTGGCGCTGATAGTCGGACGCCTTCCGGCGCCGTCCCGACGACTGGCCGTGCTGGCCGGGCGCATAGGGACGCCGCTCCACCGCGCATTTCTCGGTGAGGCAGCGCGTGCCCTTGAGAAACAGCTTGGTGCCCTCGCGGCGGCACAGTTTGCAGGCGGGGCCGGTGTAGCGTGCCATCGCTCAGACCCGCCGTTTCTTGGGCGGGCGGCAGCCGTTGTGCGGAATCGGGGTCACGTCGCGGATCGACCGGATCTGCAGGCCCGCCGTCGCGAGCGCCTGGATGGCGGACTCGCGGCCCGAGCCGGGCCCCTGCACCCGCACGTGCACGCGCCGCACGCCCAGGTTCAGCGCCTCGCGCGCCGCCTGCTCCGCGGCTACCGTCGCCGCGAACGGCGTGGACTTCTTCGAGCCCTGGAACCCCGCCTTGCCCGAGGAGCCCCACGTAATGGCGTTCCCCTGCATGTCGGTGATCGTGATGAGCGTGTTGTTGAACGTGGCGGTAATGTGCGCGATGCCTTCGGCTTCCACCACCTTTTTCGCGCGCTTCGCGCCCGCTGCTTTCGCCTGGGCCATTTACTTTTTCAGGAGGGGCTTCTTCTTGCCCGCGATCGCGCGCCGCGGCCCCTTCTTGGTGCGCGCGTTGGTGTGCGTGCGCTGGCCGCGCACCGGCAAGTTCTTGCGATGGCGCGAGCCGCGATATGTCCCGATGTCCATCAGCCGCTTGATGTTCATCGCGACCTCGGTGCGGAGCGCGCCTTCCACTTTGTAATCCCGCTCGATCACCTGCCGCAAGCGCGCCACCTCGGCGTCCCGCAGATCACGCACCCGGGCGTCCGCGTTCACGCCCGTCTCCGCGAGGATCTTCTTCGCGTTGTTGGGGCCGATGCCGTAGATGTACGGGAGAGCGTACTGAATTTTCTTGTCGCGCGGCAGATCCACACCCGCAATGCGTGCCATGTGCTACCCCTGCCGCTGCTTGTGCTTGGCGCTGCGCTTGCAGATCACGCGGAGCACGCCCCGCCGCTTGATCACCCTGCAGTGTTCGCAGATCGGTTTGACGCTGGTTCGAACCTTCAAACGGCACGCTCCGGGGAAAAAAATTCCAGTTAAGTCTCGAACTATAGACGGGGTCGTAAGTTCGCGCAAGGGGCGGGATTACGGCGCACTCCGCAGCTCGGTGAGCAGCCATTCCGCGCCGGGCTTTCGAAACCGCAGGTAGATCGTCTCGTGCCGTTCGTCGCTCGTCCCGGCGACAACATAGCGCCGCTCCAGCTCCACGTAGCCGTGCCCCGGCTCGACCTCACGCACCACCCCGACCGCGACGGTCCGCTCCACCACTCGCTGCAGGTGGCGCCGCAACAGCTCGGCCGCCTGCGCGCGTACAAGCGGCGCCGACGGATCCGCCCCGGGAAGCTGGAGCACCACCCTAGGGCTTTGCCCGACAATCGCTTGCGCATCGTGGGCGAGCCACGCCCGCCGCACCTGATCTGCCGCCCGCGCGAGCGACTGCTGGGATGATGCGGTCGCGGCAACGCCGCCAATCGCGATCAGCAGCGCCGTCCCCAGTGGGCCCCTCATATGCTTTCCACCAGCCGCTGGTACACCGCGGTCGGATTCGCGGCCCTGGTCAGGTGCCGGCCCACGACGAGGTGGGTCGCGCCCAGGCGCACGGCGTCGGCGGGGGTGACGGTGCGCCGCTGGTCGGCGGTCGCATCGCCGGGCTCCCTGATTCCCGGGACGACGATCAAGAGCTCCGGCCCCAGGGCAGCGCGCAGCAACGCCAGCTCCCGACCCGAGGCCACCACGCCGCGCAGTCCCGCCGTCACCGCGAGCCGCGCCAGGCGCTCCGCCTCGAACCCCAAGTCCGGCACGCCGCGCCCGAGCACACGCTCCACCTCCGGTGTGTCGTGCGAGGTCAGGATGGTGACGCCGACGAGGGCGACGTTCCCGGCGGCGGCGGCGGCGGCGGCGAGCATCGCGGGTCCTCCCAGCGTGTGCACGGTGGTCATGGCGACTCCCTGCCCGGCCGCCGCGGCGACGGCCTCGGCCACGACGCTCGGAATGTCGTGCCATTTGAGGTCGAGGAACACGCGCAACCCGCGAGCCACGAACTCGCGTACGACGGCCGGCCCTTCTCTCGTGTAGAGCACCGGGCCGATCTTGGCCCAGCGCAATCCGGGCAGGCGGGCCGCGAGCGCCAGCGCCTCGCGCCCGCTCGGCAGGTCGAACGCGACGATGAGCTCAGCCATGCGTCAGCTCTCGGGCGATGCGCTCCGGCACGCGCGGGTCGGCGAGCGCGGCGGTGCCGATCGCGATCAGCGACGCGCCGGCGGCGAGGTACTCGCGCGCGTCGGCGGCGGTACGGATCCCGCCGACGCCGATCACCGGGATCGCCACGTGGTCGCGCACGCGCCGCGTCGCCAACACACCGATCGGCAGGAGGGCCGGCCCGCTCACGCCACCGGAGCCGTTGCCGAGCCGGCGGTCCAGCATGCCGGGGATGGTGTTCACCAGCGTGACGGCGTCCGCGCCCTCGTCCCGCGCGACCACGGCCATGGCGGCGATGTCCGGCAGCACCGGCGAGAGCTTGACCGCGAGCGGGCGGGTCGCGACGGCGCGGCAGCGGCGCACCAAGGCCCGCAGACTGTCCGCGGTGGCGCCGAACTCGAGACCGCCCGCGCTGGTGTTGGGACAGGACGCGTTGATCTCAAACGCCGTGACCACCGGCAGGTCGGTGAGCCCGGCGATCACGCGCGCGTAGTCGTCGAGCGTAGCGCCGGCGACATTGACGAGCACGCGGGCGCGCCGCAGCTCCCGCGCCAGCCACGGAAGCTCGTGCGCGCGCACCGACTCGAGGCCCGGGTTGGCCAGTCCCACGGCGTTGAGCATGCCTCCCGCGAATTCGGCGACGCGCGGCGCGGCATGGCCTCGCCGAGCCTCCGGCGTAACGGCCTTGGTGACGATGCCGCCCAAGGCGTCGAGGTCGATCACACGCCGCACTTCGCGGCCGAAGCCGGCGGTGCCGGAGGCGAGGAGAACGGGGTTTTGAAACGAGACGCCGAACAGCTGGACTGGCGTCACCGGCCGCCCGCCGGCGCCACGACGGCGAGCTTGCGCTCGAATTCGAGCAGGTATGCCACGATCCCTTCGGCGATCGCACTGGCGAGCTTGTGCTGGCCCAGGCTCGAGGCGAGAAACGCGCCGTCGGTGCGGTTCGTGGCGAAGCCGGTCTCGACGAGAATGGCCGGCCGGCGTGCGGTGGTGAGCACCATGAACCCCGCCTGCTGCACGCCGTGATCGCCCCCCGGGTGTATCCTGGCGACGGAGTCCTGCACCAGGGCCGCCAACTGCGCGGATTCGCGCAGGTATTCGTTCAGCTGCAGGTCACGCAGGATGAAGCCGAGCGGTCCGGTGGCGGCGCTCGGGGCGCCGGTCTCGAACCGGATCGCCTCGTTTTCCATCTTGGCCACGCGCTCCTGGTCCTCGGTCTTTGCGTCCGACAGAAAGTAGGTCTCGGCCCCGCTCGCCCGGTCGGCGCGCCGTCCCGCCGGCATGGCGTTCACGTGGATGCTGACGAACAGGTCGCACTCCGCCTTGCAGAACGCGCCGCGATCCGCCAGGTCGATGAGGGTGTCGGCCGTGCGGGTGAGCAGCGCCCCGATACCGCGGCGCACGAGCTCGGCCCGCAGCAGGCGCGCGATGGCGAGGGTGATGTCCTTCTCGACGAAGCCGTCGGGGAAGTAGCGTCCCGGGTTACCCGGATCCACACCCCCGTGCCCCGGATCGATCACGACCAGGTGGCGCAGCCGCAACCCGGTGAGGGGGTTCGGCGCCGCCGCCGGCACCGTTCCGGCGGTGGCCGGAGCTCCCGCCGGCCGGGTGGCTGCCACGGACCCGGCGACCGGCAACTCCTCGAGCCGCGGAACGACGGGGTCCCAGCGGTAGCGCGCTCCCAGCGCGCGCGGCACGCAGTCGGCGAGCCAGCTGAGCGGCAGGAACAGGCTGTCCCGCGCCATGTACGGCTCTCCCACCAGCGCGTAGACGACCCCGCCGGCCCGCACGAAGGGGGCCCCCAGCTGGAACACGAACACCGCCCCGCCGAGTCCGACCGTGGCGCGCGGTCCGTCCAGCGCCACCGTCAGCTCGAGCGGCGCGGCGAGCCGCGCCGCCGCAACCGCCGCCTGACCGCGCTCCGTCGTCACGGGAACACTCGTCTGCCCGCGCGGCGTGGCGATGACGACCGCCTGCGGCGGCGTCGCGAGCGCGAGCAGCAGCAGGACGATCATCACGTGCGCTTGCCCTTGATGCTGCGCGCCAGCTCCCGCTCCGCTACGCGCCGCTTCAGATCTTCCCGCTTGTCGTGCAGCTTCTTGGCCTTCGCGAGCGCGATCGCGACCTTGACGGTGCCGTCCTTGAAGTACAGCTCGAGCGGGACGAGCGTGAGTCCCTTGCGGCTGGTGCCGCCGATGAGCTTGCGGATCTCGTGTGCGTGGAGCAGCAGCTTACGGGAGCGGGCGGGCGGCGGATTGTTGTAGCTCCCGGGAAGGTAGGCCGAGATGCTCATTCCCTCGAGCCACACCTCGCCGTTGCGGACGTGGGCGTACGCCTCGCCCAGGCTGGCCTTGCCGGCTCGCAGCGACTTGACTTCCGTTCCCGTGAGCACGAGGCCGGCCTCCCAGGTCTCCAGGAGGTGGTAGTCATGTCGCGCCCGCGGGTTGCGGGCGATTGAGGCTTTGTCCACTCGGGCCAGCGCAAGATAGAAACCACGGTAGAGGCGGTCAAGCCAAGAGTTGACTTGAGGTTATACCGCGCCTTAGATTCGCCGTTCCAACCTGCCGAAGTGGTGGAATTGGTAGACGCGCTGGCTTCAGGAGCCAGTGGGCGCAAGCCCGTGGGGGTTCGAGTCCCCCCTTCGGCATCAGTAGCGCGGCAACGCGGCGTCCACGTTCACCGCCCACGCATCGATCCCCCCGCGCAGACTGCGCACCTTCGAGAAACCCGCGGCCTTGAGGATCTCGAGCGCCTTGAGCGAGCGCGCGCCGTGATGGCAGTGCGTCACGATCTCGCGGTGGCCGTCGAGCTCGCCCAGCCGCGTCGGAAGCTCGGCGAGCGGAATCAGCACCGTCCCGTCGATGTGGGCGATCTCGTACTCGTGCGGCTCGCGCACGTCGATCACGAGCAGGTCGGGACTCCGGTCCCACTCGGCCTTCAGGTCTTGCGCCGTGATCTCCGCCCCGTCGTACGAGGGCTCGGCGCCGATGCCGCAGAACGCCTCGTAGTCGATCAGCCCGGTGATGGTGGGATGGGTCCCGCACACTGGGCACTCCGGGTCCTTGGCGAGCTTGAGCTCGCGGAACTGGAGTTTCAGCGCGTCGAACAGGACGAGCCGCCCGATCAGGGGCTCGCCGACCCCCAGAATCAGCTTGATGGTCTCCATCGCCTGAATCGACCCGATGATCCCCGGCAGCACGCCGAGCACGCCGCCTTCCGCGCACGACGGCACGAGCCCCGGAGGCGGCGGCTCCGAGTAGAGGCAGCGGTAGCAGGGGCCCTGCTTCGCGTAGAACACCGAGGCCTGGCCCTCGAAGCGGAAGATCGAGCCGTACACATTGGGCTTGCCGAGCAGCACGCACGCGTCGTTCACGAGGTAGCGCGTGGGAAAGTTGTCCGTCCCATCCGCGACGATGTCGAAGTCACGAATGATGTCGAGCGCATTCTGCGACGTCAGCCGGGTTTCGAACGTCTCGACCCGGACGTTGGGATTCAGGTCGTGAATGCGTTCGCTGGCCGACTCGAGCTTGGGCCTGCCGACGCTGGACGTGCCGTGCAGCACCTGCCGCTGCAGATTGGTCTTATCGACGACGTCGAAATCCACGATGCCCAGGGTGCCCACCCCGGCCGCCGCGAGATACAGCGCGGCCGGTGAGCCCAACCCCCCCGCTCCGACCAGCAGCACGCGCGCGGCCTTGAGCTTCTTTTGCCCCTCCACGCCCACGTCCGGCAGGATCAGGTGGCGCGAGTACCGCAGGATCTCTTCGTGCGACAGCTTAGGCAGGGACGCCGCCTGCTGCGTCCCTGCCGCCACCGCGGTCCCCCCGGCAATACTGGGAATGATCGACACGGTGTCTCCCGGCTTGACCGGTGTATCGCGCTGCGCCAGCTGCCGGATGTCGCGATCGTTCACGTACACGTTCACGAAGCTGCGCAGGCGGCCGTCCTCGGCGAACAGGTGGCGCTTGAGTCCGGCGTGCTCGCCCGCGAGCTGCTCCAGCAGCTCGCCTACGTTGCCTCCGTCGAGCTCGAGTGCGTCGCGACCGCCCACGTAGGAGCGCAGCGGCGTGGGAATCAATACGGTGACTGCCATACGGCCTTCCGTTCCTCGATGGTGATGGACTCCTCGGCGAAAGTTCCGCGATCGTCCGCGAGGACCCAACTCTTGGGGTCGCCGGCGTGCCCGGCGCCGACCCCCACGATGACGTACGAGAGCCATGGCCACGCGTGCTCGCGATCGAACGCGGACGGTGCGGGCGCATGGTCCGGGTGGGAATGGTACACCCCGATCACCTCCAGCCCGTCCCGATCCAGCCGCTCCTGCGCGCGCCGGAACGACATGGGATCGATCAGGTAGCGGTTGCGCGCCGAGTCCGTCCGTTGATTGGCGAGCGGGACGAGCTGCAGCGCGACCTTGCGGTCGGCCTCGACCGCCCCGCCGATCAACCCGCACGCCTCCGCCGGATAGTCCGCCTCGCCGTGGCGGCGGATCGCGGCCACCTGCCGGGGGTCCAGCACCAGCGTCATCGACGCTCCCCCACGAGCCGCCCCCGCTCGCTCAAGTAGCGGTCGCCGGAGTCGGGGCCGATGACGACGACTACGGCGGTGGAGGACGGTGGAAGGCGGTGGAGGGCGGTGACGACCCGCTCGGCCGCTACGATGGCCGCACCCGTCGACCAGCCTACGAACAGGCCCGACTGCTTCGCCAGGCGTCGCACCGCGTCCTCGGCCTCCTCCGTGGCAACGAACTCCGTCCGATCCGGTACCCGGGGATCGTAGATGCCCGGTACCAACGCCGTCTCCAGGTGTTTCAAGCCCTCCAGCCCATGAAACGGCCCATCGGGCTGAACCGCGATCAGCTCGATGGCCGGGTTCTGCTCCTGCAAACGCCGACCGGTTCCCATGAGGGTCCCGGTAGTGCCCAGCCCGGCCACCAGGTGAGTCACCCGGCCGTCGGTCTGGCGCCAGATCTCCTCGGCGGTCGTGAGATAGTGGGCCCGCGGGTTGGCCGGATGGTTGTATTGATCCGCGTACCAGTAGCGCTCCGGGTGCGCCGCGGCGAGCTGGCGTGCCAGCCGGATCGCCCCGTCCGAGCCGTCGAGCGGATCGGTAAAGATCACGTCGGCGCCGTAGGCCTCGAGCAGCGCCTTGCGCTCGACACTCGCGTTCGCGGGCACGCACATCGTGACCCCGATCCCTGCCGCGGCCCCGAGCATCGCGTACGCGATGGCCGTGTTGCCGCTGGATGCGTCCAGCAAGCGCTTGGCCGGCAGCTCGCCGCGCGCGATGCCGTCGCGCAGGATGAACAGCGCGGGCCGGTCTTTCACCGAGCCGCCGGGGTTGAGCCACTCGGCCTTGAGAAAGACGGGCGGCAGAGGGCGGCCAAAGGCGGCAGAGGGCGGCAGAGGGATGAGCGGTGTGTTGCCGACCAATCCCCAGAGCGCGGGCTCGCGGCTCTCGACCGCTGCCGCCCTTTGCCGCCCCGTGCCGCCCGCTGCCGCCGTCTTCACTCCGCTCCCTTCGCAATCGGCGCGCCGACCAGGTTCCCCCATTCCGTCCAGGAGCCATCGTAGTTGCGCACCTTCTTCACGCCGAGCAGGTACTTGAGGGCGAACCAGGTGTGGCTCGAGCGCTCGCCGATGCGGCAGTACGCGATCACCTCGTCCTTGCCGTCGATCACCTTGGCGCCCTTGTACAGCTGCGCCAGCTCGTCGTACGGCTTGAACGTGCCGTCGGTCGCGACCGCCTTGCTCCAGGGAATGTTCTTGGCGCCGGGGATGTGCCCCGCGCGTTGCGCCGTCTCGGTCATGCCCGGGGGCGCGATGATCTCGCCCACGAACTCCGGCGTGGACCGCACGTCCACCAGGGCGATCTTCTTCGCCTTGAGCGCCTTCTCGACATCGGGGCGCTTGGCGCGGATCGCCGCATTCACCTTCTTGGGAACGGGGTAGGTGGTCGCGCGCACGTTCGCCCGCTCCGTGACGAGCGGCCGTCCCTCGGCGACCCACTTGGCCCGCCCGCCGTTCATCAGTTTGACGCTCGTGTGTCCGTACAGCTGCAACAGCCAGAACGCGAAGGCCGCGAACCAGTTGTTGTTGTCGCCGTACAGCACGACGGTCGTCTTGGGCGACACGCCCGCGTCCGACAGCAGCTTGGCGAACGCCTTCTTGTCCGGAATGTCGCGGCGCACGGGGTCGTTGAGCTGCGACTGCCAGTTCCAGCCAACCGCGCCGGCGATGTGACCCGAGTCGTACGCCGTGGTATCCACGTCGACTTCGATGAGACGAACCCCGGGGTCCGCGCGATGCCCCGCCACCCAGTCGGTGGAAACGAGCACGTCGGGATGTGCGTATGCCACACTTGCCTCCAATCGGTTTAAACCCGACAACGCCGGTCGGGTTTCAGGTGAAAAAAAACGAACGGGAAGGCGGGACTAGTTCCCGGCCAGGACCCCGGCGATGTGGTACAGGTACGGCTCATCGTGCGTCAGGTCCGCCAGCGAGATACCGGCCAACAGATCGTTGATCCGTTGCTCCAGCATTCGCCACACGGGCCTGATGCTACACGACGCCTCCGGACTACATCGCTGAGGATCGACGGGATGGAGGTCGCAGTTGACTTCGAAGGTGACGTGCTCCGACGCCTCGATGACGTCTTTCACCGAGATGGCTTGCGGCTCACGGGCAAGGTGGTAGCCGCCTTTGGCGCCACGCACGGAGTCGACCAGGCCCGCGCGCCGCAGGCGCAGCAGGATCTGCTCGACATAGTCGTGCGGCAGGCGCTCCTGTTCGGCGAGCTCGCGCGCCGCGACGGGACCCTGCCCCGCACGCTTCGCGAGGTTGAGCGAGACGATCAGCCCGTACTCCGCCCAGGTGGTGACGCGCATGGAAGCAATATGCGAGCTTGGTTTCCGGGATTCAATGGGCGGCGCCCGGACCGCCGATTCTCGGGCTCAGACTGACACCGAGCTGCACCCCCAAGACGTTCTCGCCGGAGTTGCGCTGCAACCACAACAGCCGCCCATTGACGTTCCACATCAGCGGCCCGCCGTAGAAATCCGCCCCCAACCCGCCGTGCGCCCCCTGCGCGATGCCGCGGTCCGGCCCTTGGCTGTACACGCCGGCCAAGAGCAGCCCTGCCACGGCGTACAGGCGCCCCCAAGCGGGCCGGACCGACGCCTCGTACCCGGGCGCGAACAAGATCGCGTTCGGCCGGCAACCCGGTGCGCAGCTTCCCGCCGTGACTTCCAGAGGGGCGTAGTCGATTTCCAGCCCCACGGTGCCCGCTTTCTTGGTATCGCGGCGGAATCGGACGCCGGCGAACGGGCCGCGCCCGCGCAGCGATCCGGAAACAGGAATGAGAGCGCTCACCGAGGGGCCCAAGGTGCCTTCGAGGAACTCACCGCGACGGAGCTTCCCCAACGCCACGGATGCGTTGCCGACGACCTCGAGCGCTTGGATGTCGCTCCCCGGGACCTGCAGGAATCGGCCCAGGACGGTGGCGACCGCGGCATCGCCGACATTCACGCGCACACCGAGGCCGAAGGCGAGAGCCAGCTGGCTGGTGGTGGAAACGGTGTCTCCGCACAGCAGCAAGCAGCCCGGCTTGGCTTCGGTCACGCGCGCCAGGCCAAGCGCCGTGCCCGCAAATGGCGCGACCACGCCGCGCGCGCCCACCGGATAGTAGTACGAGTCGAGCCCGAAGAGGGTCAGCTGCCGCGCCCGCCCGTCGGTCGACAGATCGTGGTAGCGGGAGATCGTCACGCCGGTCTCACCCTCGTCGCCTGTCATGAACGCAATCGAGCCGCCGAGGGAAGAGAAGCTGTGGGTCGCGCCGGAGAGATCCTGCAGGCTGGGAGACGAATAGGTGGCGCCGAGCCGAAACGGGCGCTGGGCCTGCGCGGATGAAATGCCTGACAGCGAGATGGCCGCCGCAACCACGAGTGTCGGACGCATATGGTTACGGATAACCACCAAACGGGTCGGATTCGGTGACTCGAATCACGACCCCCCGCGTGACGGCGCTTACCGGACGAGCAAACCGACGATGATCCCGGCGACGTTCATGCGCACGAGCCACGACCAGAACGTCGCCTTGAGGAGCGGGCGCACTTTGTCGTACCAAACGCCGCTGCCGACGGTCGAGAGCGCGATGGTGCACAGCCAGAGCATCGTCGCGAACTCCATCCCCGCGAGGGGGCCGCCGCCCTTGGCCCACAGCCCGGCCTTGAGCTGATGATAAAACCACGCCAGCAGCACACCAAAGATCAGTGCCAGCAGCGCCGACTTCGGCAGGTTCGCCGCCATCAGTTTTTGTTGCTCCGCGGGCGTGGGCGGCGTGGTGCCGAACGCGTGCATGTCCGGACCGGTGAAGACCTTCCCCCACATCACGTAGTCTGCGAAGAACGCGCCGACGCCGGCGATCAGCCCCGCGACGATCCAATGCATACGTGCGCCTCCGAGAATAGAGTCATTTGCGCTGCCCCGGCACTCCCAGCTCGGTCATGGCGAGGAGATCGAGCACCTCGTCCAGGTCTTTGCCCTTGAGCACGCCCTTCTCCATCACCAGCTGGCGCACCGTGACGTTCTTCGCCACCGCCTCCTTGGCGAGCTTGGCGGCCTCGGCATAGCCAATTTTCGGAGCGAGGGCCGTCACGAGCGCGGGGCTGCGCTCGAGCCAGTGCTCGCACTGCGCGCGGTCGGCCTCGATCCCGGCCACACAGCGCTCGGCCAGGACCCCCGACGCGCTCGTGAGGATCCGCATCGAGAAGAGCAGGTTGTGAGCGATCACGGGCATCATGACGTTGAGCTCGAGCTGGCCCGCCTCCGCCGCGGTCGCGACGGTCACGTCGTTCCCGAGCACCTGATAACACACCATGTTCACCATTTCGGGGATGGACGGGTTGACCTTGCCCGGCATGATGCTCGACCCGGGCTGCACCGGCGGCAGCGCGATCTCGGCGAGCCCGGTCCGCGGTCCGGACACAAGTAGCCGCAGGTCGTTCGCGATCTTGCCCAGGTCCATCGCGTAGGTGCGCAGTGCCCCGGAGAACCCCGCCGCATCCCCCATCGACTGCATCAGCTGCACGCGGTCTTTCCCCTCGCGCAGCTCGAGCCCCGTGATCGCCCGGAGGTGCTTCAGCATCAGGCCTGGATACGCGGGCTCAGCGTTCAGTCCCGTGCCGACGGCGGTGCCGCCGATCCCGAGGTCGCGCAGGGCGTCCGCTGCCTGCGCCACGCGCTCGCGGTTGCGCTCGACGGTGTGTCCATAGGCCGTGAATTCCTGACCGAGCCGGATCGGCGTGGCGTCCTGCAGGTGGGTCCGGCCGGACTTGAGGATCTGATCGAAGGCCCGGCCCTTCGCGAGGAAGGCGGCGGCGAGCCGGCCCAGGGCGTCCAGCAGCGCCGGCAGCTCGGCCAGCGCCGCCAGCCGGATGGCGGTCGGGATCACGTCGTTCGTCGACTGGGCCATATTGACGTGATCGTTGGGATGCACCGGGGTGTACGCGCCGCGCGCGCCGCCGAGCAGCTCGTTCGCGCGGTTGGCGAGCACCTCGTTACAGTTCATGTTGTGCGAGGTGCCGGCTCCCGCCTGGTAGGGGTCCACGACGAACTGGTCGCGGTGCTGTCCGGCGAGGACCTCGTCCGCCGCCCGCACGATCGCGTCGGCGAGCTTCGGATCGAGACGCTTGGTCTCCTTGTGCGTCAGCGCGGCGGCCTTCTTGATGCGGATGACGGCGTCGATGAACGGGGCCAGGGGCGCCAGCTGGGAGATGGGAAAGTTGTGGCGGGCGCGCTCGGTCTGGATGCCGTACAGCGCGTCGGCCGGCACCGGCAGCTCGCCCAGCGGATCACGCTCGATACGGGTCGCGCTCATCGCCTCGGTCTCGCACCAGGACTCGCTCAGGGACGCACGAATTCTAATGCGGAATGCGGAGTGCGGAATGCGGAGTTACTTGGTCGGCTCAACCCTGAGACTGTCATTGAACCGGTTGAAGTACTCCGTCATCCCGATCACCAGGGTGATCTCGACGATCTGGCCCTCGTCCCACGCCGCCCGCAGCCGCGCGTACAGCTCGTCCGTGACCTCGTGCCCCGAGCGGTGGACCACGTCGGCGTATTCCAGCGCCGCCTGCCATCCCGCCTCGAGCGCCGCGATCGGCTCGCGGCCGCCCCGGTCCTGCACGGCCTCCACCAGGGCGTCGCTCGCTCCCCGCTGTCTTGCCAAGACAGTGTGGGAGTTGAGTCAGTAGCGGCAGCGGTTGAAGTGCGAGATCCGCACCCACAGGAGCTCCTTGAGCAGGGGCGGCACGGTGCCTTCGTTCATGACCGTCCGGAAGTGCGCGATCATGGTGCGCAGGTGTGCCGGACGCAGCGCCACCGTGCGGAACATGTTCGGAATGTTGCCGCGCTCCCGCAGGTAGGTGTCGAAGATGGGCCGGACCTCGGGTGCGGCCTGGTCCGGCGTGAGCGGCGTGATCCGTGGATCGGTCATGCTACCTCCCTGCGCTTGCCCCAGCCGATCTTGAACACCTCGACCGCCGCCCGATAGCCGATGGAGCGCACCAGCGCGTAGACGCCGAGCCCGGTCAAGAGGATGGCCGTGTAAAACCGCCACAGCAACAACATCGTCACCTGGCGCGTACCGAAGTCTCCGGCGAAGCCATTGAGAAAGGCGACCTCGAGGCCCCCGCCGCCGGACGGGAGCGGCACCACGAGCGGCGCGTGCAGCAGCGCCAGGGCGCCGTAGAACATCTGCGCGAATGGGGGCCGGCCCGGCATACCCCAGGCGAGCGCCGGCAAAACGAGCGCGCGCGCGACGATGCTCACCACGGTGAGGAGGGCGCCGGCGCCAAGCGCCCAGCGCGGCGCGCGGCGCACGTGCGCCCACGCGACGCGCCACTGGCGCCGCACGCGGTGGCGGATGAACCCCGCCCGCGCCAGCCGCTGCAGCAAGTACACGGTGACGAGAACCACGAGCGCGATGATCTCGACGGTGAGGAGCTCACCGGCCCGGTGGCGATGCAGCCAGGTTCGGGCGGCGTCCCGCCAGTCGGGCACGTAATAGCCGAACAGCGCCGCACCCACCAGCAGGAACACCGGCCATTCACACGCCACCTCGACGCCGATCGCCACGATGCCGGTGACGGGTCGCAAGCGCGCTTCGTTGAGGCCGAGGAATCGCGCCGGCTCGCCTCCCAGCCGGTTGGGAGTGAGCTGCGACGCGGCTTCGCCGTACAGGTTCAGGCGGAACGCGTGGCTGAACGACAGCCGGCCACCCGCCGTCCAGGTCGCGAGCTGGATCCGCCAGGCGCGAGCGACGCAGTCCACACCCAGCAGGGCCAGCGCCAGCAGGTGATTGATCATGCACCCCGCTCAGTCGGAGCAGTCGCCCAGCGGGTAGTTGAAGCCGCAGTTGGGGCACGGATTGCGGCAGCCCCACAGCCGGGGCCGGACCTGCGTGCCGCACCGCAGGCAGGTCGGCAGCGGCGTCCTAGCCGAGCCGATGGGCGCCGGTGAGGAAGGGGTTGGCTCGGCGCTCGCGTCCCACGGTGGTTTCCGGTCCATGCCCGCAGTACACGATGGTCGAATCCGCGAGCGTAAGCAACTCGCGCTCGATGCTCTTCAGCAACGTCTCGAAGTCGCCGCCGGGCAGGTCGGTTCGCCCGATCGAGCCCTGGAACAGCACGTCTCCGGCGAACGCCGTGCCGTGTCCCTCGAACACAACGCTGCCCGGCGAGTGGCCCGGGGCGTGGCGCACGCGGAACTCGAGCGAGCCCACCCGCAACAGGTCGCCGTGGGCGAGCGCGCGATCGGGCGCCGGGAGCGGCGTGGCCCGCATGCCGAAGGCACTCGCCTGCTCCGGCACGTGGTCGTACAGCAGCCGGTCGCCGGGGTGGAGGTATACCGGCGCGCCGGTGTCGGCCTTGAGCCGGGGAACGCCGAGCACGTGGTCGATGTGGGCATGGGTCAGCCAGATCGCCACGGGTTTCACGCCCGCATCCGCGATCTTGTGGGCGATCAGGCTCGCCTCCTCGCCCGGGTCGATGACCGCGCATTCGCCGCCGGCTTCATCGATGACGAGATAGCAGTTTTCGACGAACCGGCCGTTCGGGATCGGCACGACCTTCATGAGGCGATGCCCGCTTTCTCCCGCTCCCGCAAGGCCGCGAGATACTTCTCCACCGCGATCGCGGCCGTGGTCGCGTCGCCCACTGCCGTGGTGATCTGGCGCGTGAGCTGGCTGCGGACGTCGCCCGCCGCGAACAGGCCCGGGATCGAGGTCATCATCCGCTCGTCGGTGATGAAGTAACCGCCGGCGTCGTGCTCGGCGTGCCCCTCGATGAGCCCCGAGTTGGGCTTGAACCCGACGAAGATGAATACGCCTCCGACCGCCAGCGTGACGTGCCCGCCGGTCGCGGTGTCCTCGAGGACGAGGTGATCGGTGCCGCGCTCGGTGCCCTTGATCTCGACGACGCGCTTGTTCCAGACGAGCTCGATCTTGGGGTTCGCGAAGGCGCGCTCCTGGATGATCGTCGAGGCGCGCAGCTGGTCGCGCCGGTGCACGATGTACACTTTGGTCGCGTAGCGTGTGAGATAGTCGGCCTCCTCGACGGCGGCGTCGCCGCCGCCCACGACGGCCAGCACTTCACCCTTGAAGAACGCGCCGTCGCACACCGCGCAGTACGAGACGCCCTTGCCGGCATGCTCCATCTCCCCCGGCACCCCGAGCTTCACGGGGGTTCCCCCGGCGGTGAGGATCACGGCGGGCGCGCGATACGTCGTGCCCCGCGCGGTCGCGACGTCGAACCAGCCGTCCGCGCCCCGCCGGATCCGCTCCACGGTGTCGGTGACGATCTCCGCGCCGAACTTCTTGGCGTGCTCGGTCATCTTCTGGGCCAGCTCCCAGCCCTTGATGCTCTCGAACCCGATGTAGTCCTCGATCAGGTCCGTGTTGAGGAGCTCACCGCCGGGCGCGCCCCGCTCGATCGTGAGCGTCTTGAGCATGCCCCGCCCGGCATACATAGCGGCGCACAAACCCGCAGGACCCGCACCGACGATGATCACATCGTATCCGTTGGGACCGTTGGGAGTCATCGAACCTCGTCCTCCATCTGCTCCAGTCCACCGTCGCTAATAATAGAACACCACACGGTTTCCAGCGCCTCATGGACGAGGGTGGGCCTGCGCGTCTGCCTTCGCCCGCCCTTCCCCGCCCTCCACCGCCTTCCACCGCCCCAGTTTCAGCAGGTTCACCGCTCCGTGACAGCTCGAGATCGTCCCCACCAGCACCGCCGCCGCGGCCCCGTTCTCGCCGGCCGCCCGTACGATCGCGTCTCCGGCCAGCACCGCCTGCACGGCGAAGGTGCCGACGCCGAACACGTGATGGCGGCACGTGAACAACGCTGGCCCGTGGACCGGTTCACCGGCCGCCTGGAGCCGCGCTGCGAGCGCCCGCACGGCGTCACCCATCTCCCAACTCCGGGTGGCGTCGATCGCCGGACAGATGGCGGGCTCGATGCAGTGGGTGGGGCAGATCCAGTCCGCGAACGACACGTAGCGCGTATGGTCCGGTGCGGGGGCGGTGCGATCGTACGGCGTGCCGAGGCTGTCGGGGACCGGGGCGACGTCGACCGCGCGCCCGGGCCAGCGCGCGCGGGCACGCTCGAGCACCCACGCGAACATGAGATGCGGCATGAGCGGCGACGGCACGATGTAGTCTTCCGCCTCGCCGGCGGGCGCGGGGGCCGCCGCACCCAGGAACTCACGAAAGAAGCCGCTCCAGTCGCGCGCCACGAACGTACGGTCCGGTGCGTCACCCAGCTCGCGGCGGGCGCGGCACTCGGGCTCCCGATCTACCACCACGACGCGCCGAAACCGGGCCCGACCCCGCGCTTTGGCTTTGGCGAGCTGGGCGGCGTAGAAGCTGCCGTAGCAGCCGCCCCCGACCACGATGACATCCCGCATCACGACGGGATCGCTCAGACGTCGCCTCCGGCCACCGGGAGGATCTCGCCGCTCACCGCCCGCGCCTCGTCGCTCGCGAGGTACAGTACCGCGGCCACCAGGTCGTCGAGCTCCACCCAGCGCACTTTCGCGTCTTTCAGCTGCGCGAGATTGTCGGTGGTGCGCATGGTGCCGGGCGCCACCGCGTTCACGCGGATCCGGTCGGCCGACAGCTCGCGCGCCAGGGCGCGTGTGAGCCCGGCCACGGCAGCCTTGGCCGCGATGTAGACGGCCATCTGACTCTGGGGTTTGAGCACGGCGATCGAGGCAAAGTTCACGATAGCGCCGCCGCCCCGCTCCCGCAGCAGCGGGATGGCCGCCTGCGACACGAAGAACGTCGTCTTGATGTTGACGGCCAGCTCGCGCTCGACCTGCTCGGGCCCGAGCTCGACCGCCGGCCCGTAGTTGACGAGCCCGCCCGCGACGTTCACCACGATATCGAGCCCTCCGAAGCGCTCCCGGGCGGTGGCCACGGCGCGGCGCGCCGCCTCGGGCGTCGTCAGGTCGCCCCCCGCGGCCTGGACCGCGAACCCCTGAGACGCGAGCTCCCGCGCGCGCTCGGCAACGGCGGTCGCGTTCCGGTCGGCGATGACGAGCTGCGCGCCGGCCCGGGCGACGCCGGTGGCGACGGCGTAACCGATCTGCCCCACCCGCCCGACACCGGTGACGAGCGCGACCTTGCCCCGCAGGTCAGGAGGCACTGGCGACGATCTCGTCGACCGGCGGTGCGCCGCGCTGCGCGAATGCGATCCTCCCGTCCCGGCTCACGACGTACACGGTGCGCTGAATCCCCTTGCCATCGTCTTTGAGCGCGTGGTAGGCGCGCGCGATCGCGCGGTCCGGATCGGAGAGCAGCGGGAAATTGAAGCCCAGCTTCCGGACGTAACCGGCGTGACTCTCCACCCCGGCGGGGTTCACGCCGAATGGCTGGATCGCGGCTGCCTGGAACTTGGCCATCTCGTCGCGCACGGCGGAGAGTTGGCGGTTTCAGCCGGGCGTGTTGTTTCCCGGATAGAAGACGAGCGCGACGTGTTTCATCTTCAGCACGTCCGCCAGCGTGTAGGTCTTGCCGTCGGAGGCAGTCGCGGCGAACGCGGGTGCCTTGCTGCCGACGCTCAGCGGTTCGCTCATGGTGGGGACTCCTTACGGGTCTCCGCGACGATTCCTCGTGACGTCTTTCCGTGACGCTCTTCGAGCTTCTCGAGCCATTCGAGGGGCACGTCCATCTCGCCCAGCCCGGCGTGCGAATCGCCGAGCTCGATGTCCCCATGCCAGTCCGACCCGCCGCTGATGACGAGCCCCAGGCGCTCGGCGAGCGCGGCCAGCCGCCGCTCGATCGCCTCGGAATGGCTGGGGTGGCGCACCTCGAGCCCATCGAGGCCGTCGGCTTGAAACTGCCGGATCTGACCCTCGCTGCCACGGTCGCCCAGATGCGCCGCGACGGCGACGCCGCCCACCGCGTGCACCAGGTCGGTCACCTGGCGCAGGGTGGGCAGGGGCTTCTCCACATACGCCGGACGCCCCCGACCGAGGTAGCGGCCGAACGCGTCGTTGATGTCGCTGCTCACGCCACGCTCGACCAGGACGCGGGCCACATGGGGGCGGCCGAGCGCGCCGCCGTCCGCCGCCGCCAGCACGTCCGCCAGCTCGATGGCCACGCCGAGCCGGCGCAGGTGCGCGACGATCTGCTCGGCACGGCGCTGGCGCGCGGCGCGGGTGGTGGCGAGAAACGCCTCCAGCCGCTCGTGCCCGGGCGGCAGGAAGTAGCCGAGCAGGTGCAGCTCGCCCCAGGGCGCCTTCACGCTGAACTCGCATCCCGAGACGACGCGCACGCCCAGCGCCGCGCCGGCACGCGCGGCTTCGGGAACGCCGCCGGTCGTGTCATGATCGGTCAGGGCGATGGCGGCGAGGCCAGCAACGTGGGCGCGCTGCGCAACCTCGGCCGGCGGGTACTCCCCGTCCGACGCCGTGGAATGACAGTGCAGATCAACGTGCGCCGTAGGCACTCTCCGGCGCCGTCCACGCCGGCTGCGACTGGTGGAACAGCTGGACCAGGTCGCGCTCGGACAGCTCGGCGAGCGCCGCGTCGGGGCTGCGGCTGCCGACGGGCGCGAAGCGGGTGAAGCGGCGGCGCCGTTCCGGGCCCGTGCCCTGCTGGAACACGATCCCGAACTGGTCGCGGCCGTACACGGTGACCCGCCCCGACGGATACACCTCCCACGTGCCGCCGTCTATGACGACCTGGCCCCGTGCCATCGCCCGCGCCTACGCTTCCGCCCCGGCCACGAGCGACACTTCGGTCCAGAGCTCCCAGGCGTCGGCGGCGTACGTGCCGAGCCCCTGCAGGCGCTTCTCGAGCTTGATCTCTTCAGGGAGCCGGGACGCCTGGGCCCGGTGCGACATCTCCGTCTGGCTCTCGGAGAACTCCGTGAACAGCTGCGGATCCTTGGCGTTGCGGAACAGCCAGATGCGCTGGCCGCGGGCCTCGGCGAACTGACACAGCTCGCGCAAGGTGGCGAGGTAGTCCGCCTCGTTGGTCGGCGCCACGCGCACGCGCGCCGCCGTGAGCACCTTGGGCATGCTAGATCGCTCCGTCGGGGAAGTTCTCGAGCGTCCGCTTCACGTCGGCGAGGAACCGATCCGCGTCGGCGCCGTCCACGACCCGGTGGTCGTAGGACATGGACACCATTCCCATGGTGCGGATCGCGATCGTGTCGGTGCCGTCGGCCAGCGTGATGACCTTGGGACGTTTCTCGATGGCGCCCACCCCGAGGATGGCGACCTGGGGCTGATTGATGATGGGCGCCCCGGCGTACGATCCAAACACGCCGGGATTGGTGATGGTGAAGGTGCCGCGCTGGATCTCGTCGGGCGACAGTTTCTTGGTGCGTGCCCGCTCACCCAGATCGCTGATCGCGCGCGCGAGCCCGGACAGCGACAGCTCGTCCGCGCGCTTCACCACCGGGACGATCAGCCCCCAGTCGAGCGCCACCGCGATCCCGATGTTCACGTCCTGGCGGTAGATGATGCTGTCGCCCGAGACCGCCGCGTTCACGACGGGGTGTTTCCGCAGGTTCTCGGCGCACGCCTTCGCGATGAAGGCGAGATACGTGAGGTTCACGCCGCGCTCCGCGCCGGCCGCCTTGTGCTTCCTGCGCAGCTCCGCGACGCGGCTGTAATCGACCTCGAAGAAGCTCGTCACGTGCGCCGACACGCGCCGCGACATGATCATGTGGTCGGCCGTGATCTTGCGGATCTTGGAGAATGGCTCGACCCGGTCGCCGGGCCAGGGCTCAACGGCGGGGGCTAGGGGCTGGGGGCTAGGGGCTGGGGCTGCCGGGACCGCCGCAGCAGTCGGTGCCCGCTCGATGACGCCCAGGATGTCCTGCTTGGTGACCCGGCCCGCGAAGCCTGTTCCCGGAATCGTCGAGATGTCGACGCGGTGCTCGGCGGCGATCTTGCGCACCAGCGGCGTCGATTTGCGGCGGAGACGCTCCTCGGCGGTCTCGGCACCGTCGCCCTTGGGGGGGACGGGGGACGAGGGACGAGGGACGGGTGCTACCGCAGCCGGCGCTGCGGCGGCTGGGGCCCCCGCAGCGGCGGGCGCCCGCTGGGCTGCCGCGGAGGGGGCCCCAGTCGTCGCAGCGCTTTTGTCGGTCTCGATCACTGCCACCAATGTCTGCACCGGGACCGTCTGCCCCTCCTGCACCTTGATCTCGGCCAAGACCCCGGCAGTAGGGGCCGGGATCTCGGCGTCCACCTTATCGGTGGAGATCTCGAACAGCGGCTCGTCCCGCTTCACTTCGTCGCCCAGCTTCTTGAGCCACTTGGAGAGGGTCCCTTCCGCGATCGACTCTCCCATCTGCGGCATCAACACGTCAATCCGAGCCATGCGGTCTCCTCAGTACGCCGCCAGCCAGCGCGCCGCCTTGACGATATCCTCCGTCTGCGGCAGCACGAAGTCCTCGAGCGTCGGCGCGTACGGCAGGGGCACGTCGTGCGCCGTCACGCGCATGATCGGCCCGTCGAGCCACGCGAACGCCTGCTCGTTGATGCGGGCCGCGATCTCGCCGGCCACACCCCCGGTGCGGGTGTCTTCGTGCACGATCAACACCTTATTCGTCTTCTCAACCGTCCGCATGATCGCGGCGTCGTCCATCGGCACCAGGGTCCGCAGGTCGAGCACCTCGACCGACAGCCCGTCGTCCTTGGCGAGCTGCTCGGCGGCCTCGAGCGCCTTCCACACAGTCGCCCCGTAGGTGACGATCGACAGGTCTTTCCCCTCACGGGCAAGCCGTGCCTCGCCGATCGGCGTGAGCAGGTCCTCCCCCTCCGGGAGCTGCTCCTTGATCCGGCGATACAGCCACTTGTGCTCGAGATAGATGACCGGGTCATCGTCGCGGATCGACGCCTTGATCAGGCCCTTCGCGTCGCGCGCGGTGGCCGGATAGACGATCTTCAAACCCGGCGTGTGCAGGAACGCCGCCTCCGGATTCTGCGAGTGGAACGGACCGCCCCTCACATAGCCGCCGCACGGCCCCCGCACCACCATCGGGGTCGCGAGCCCGGCGCGGTAGCGCGCGGTCGCCACATAGTTGGTGAGCATGTCGTAGGCGCACGAGATGAAGTCGATGAACTGCATCTCCGCCACGGGGCGCATTCCCATGTGGGCCGCGCCCGCCGCCGCGCCGACGATCGCCGCTTCCGAGATCGGCGTGTCGATCACCCGCTCCTCGCCGAACTGCTTCGCAAAGCCTTCGGTCACCTTGAAGGCGCCCCCATAGGCGCCGACGTCCTCCCCCAGGATGAAGACGCGCGGATCGCGCTCCATCTCCTCCCACAGGCCCTGGCGCAGCGCCTCCAAATAGGTGACCTCGGCCATCACAGGCTCCGATACCAGTGTGCCGTCAGGACCGCCGGATTGGCGTACACGCCCTCCAGGGCCGAGTCGCCGGGCGGCAGGGGCTCATCGACGCATGCGTCCGTCGCCTGGTCGATCTCCGCCTTCGTCTGCTGGTCGATCGCCTGCAGCTCGCGCTCCTCGACCCATTCGCTCTGCAGCAGCCGCTTCACATAACGGTCGACCGGATCGTTCTCCTTCGCCCACCAGTCGAGCTCATCCTTGGGGACGTAGTGCTGGTCGTCGTGCTCGGCGTGGCCCTTGCGACGGTACGTTTTCACCTCGATGACGTGCACGCCGTGGCCATCGCGCGCCCGCTCAACCGCGAACCTGGTCGCCTCGTACACCGCCAGCACGTCGTTCCCATCCACCGTCACCCCCGGGACGCCGTAAGCCTTCGCCTTCTCGGCCAGGTCCTTGACCGCGAATTGTTTCTCGGGGGGCGTCGAGTACGCCCAGCGGTTGTATTCCGCGATCACCACCAGGGGCACCCGCAGCACGGCCGCGAAGTTCAGGCCCTCGTGGAAGGTCCCCGTGGAGGTCGCCCCATCCCCGATGTAGACCAGCCCCACCCGCCGTTCCCCGCGCAGCTTGAAGGTCAAGGCGATGCCCGCCATGACGGGAACCATGTCGCCCAGGTGGGAAATCTGGCCCAGATAGCCCCGCTCGAGGTCGTTGAAATGGACGTTCAGTTCGCGCCCGTGCGTCGGGCCTTCGGCCTTGGCCATGTACTGGCGCAAGATCTGGATCGGTTGCGCGCCCATCACCAGCATCGAGCCCAGGTTACGGATGAGGGGGGAGAGGATATCCCGATTACCGCCCCGGTCGAGGGCATACGCCGACGCGACGGACTCCCCCTCCTGGCCGAGCGAACGGAACAGGCCTCCGATGACCTTGCTCTGCCGGTACAGGGCTACGAGCCGCTCCTCCAGGGTGCGCGTGAGTCGCAGGTACCGATAGATCTCGAGCAGCTGGACGCGCGTGAGACCGCCGGGGGCGGTGGCGGAGGGGGGCCGTGAGTGCGTGGTCGGAGCGGCGCGGGAGGCCATGAGGTAAATTGTAGTGGGCGGCCAACTCCGGGGCCATGCCCCGGGGTCATGGAGGAGGCCATATGGCGACGTTGAAACTGCGCGTGAGCGGTATGACGTGCGGGCATTGTCAGGCGAAAGTCGAGCAGGCGCTCAAGCACGCGGGCGGCGTGTATTCCGCCATCGTGGATCTCCAGGCCGGGGAGGCCGAGGTCGACTTCGACGACGACGCCGCGACCACCGACCAGCTGATCGCGGCTATCGAGCGGGCCGGCTACCGCGCACGCGTGGCGGGTTAGTACGCGCCCCGCAGGTCGTGGCCCGGCTCGACCTGTTTGTGCAGCTCCGCGAGAAAGCGCTTGGCGAGACGGTCGAGCTCCGATTCGCCCACCTGATCAGTCGTGACCTGCACCAGCGTATAGTGTCCGCCCTCGGGCCGGGCCGCGACCGTGATACGGCCCAGCGCGCCGGCGTAGCTGCGCCGCCGGGCGCCCTCGTCGGCCGGCGCCAGGCGGCCGCCGAAAAACACCTTGGCCTGCGCGAGCGCATCATCGGGGCTCAGGCTCGTTCGGTGGAAGTATCTCATGCCCAGGCCGGTTTGAAGCGTCGCAGCGTCAAGCTGTTCAGCACCACGCTCAGGCTCGACCACGCCATCGCCGCGCTCGCGAGCACCGGCGACAGCAGAACGTGGAACACGGGATACAGTGCGCCCGCGGCGATTGGAATGCCGATCACGTTGTACACGAAGGCCCAAAAGAGATTCAATTTGATCGTCCGCATGATGCGGCGGGACAGCTCGATCGCGGTGACCACGCCGCGCAAATCGCCCCGGATCAGCGTCACGTCCGACGCTTCCATGGCCACGTCCGTTCCGGTCCCGATCGCGATTCCCACGTCGGCCTGCGCCAGCGCGGGCGCGTCGTTGATGCCGTCGCCCACCATGGCCACGCGCTGGCCCTGGCGCTGGCGCTTGCGCACGAGGTCCGCCTTCTGCGACGGCAGCACTTCGGCCACCACCTCGTCGATCCCGACCTCGCGCGCCACCGCGTCCGCGCCGCGCCTCGAGTCTCCCGAAATCATGCACACGTCGAGGCCCATCGCTTTCAAGTAGGCGATCGCGTCCTTGGCGGTCGGCTGGATCGGATCGGACACGGCGATCACGGCATGCACCGTGTTGTTGACCACGACGATCACCGGCGTGCGTCCCTGCGCCGCGAGCCGGTCCGCGTCCTGCCCCAGGGTGCCGAGCTCCAGGCTCCGCTCCCGGGCGTGCCGCAGCGAGATCACCTCGATGATACGACGGTCGACGGTGCCGCGCACCCCCCGCCCTTCCATGGCCGCGAACTTCTCGACCGGGAGCACCTCGACCTGACGGTCCTTGGCCGCTCTGGCGACGGCGACCGCGAGCGGATGCTCCGAGCGCTGCTCCACGGACGCAGCCCATTTCAGCACCTCGGCGGGAGCGAGCGAGGTGCCGTCGGGCCGCTTGGCCGTGATGATGTGGGTGACGGTGGGCCGCCCTTCGGTGATGGTTCCGGTCTTGTCGAGCAGCACGGCGCGCACGCCCGACAACCGGTCGAGCGCTTCGCCGCTGCGGATGAGAATCCCGTACTCGGCGGCCTTCCCCGTCCCCACCAGGATCGCGGTGGGCGTCGCCAACCCCAGCGCGCACGGGCACGCGATGATGAGCACGGTGACGAGCGCCACCGTGGCGAACACCAGGGCAGGCTCGGGACCGACATCGAACCAGAGCACGAACGCCGCAATGGCCAGGGCGATGACGACCGGGACGAACACTCCCGCCACCTGGTCCGCGAGTCGCTGAATCGGCGCCTTCGTCGCCTGCGCCTCCTCGACGAGCTGGACGATCTGGCCCAGGGCCGAGTCCTTCCCGACGCGTGTCGCCCGGAACGTGATGCTGCCGGTGGTATTCAGGGTGGCCCCGATGACCTCGTCGCCGATCTTCTTGGCGACGGGCATCGGCTCGCCCGTGAGCATCGACTCGTCCACCGCCGAAGCGCCTTCCGTCACCACGCCGTCGACCGCGATTTTCTCGCCCGGCTTGACGATCACGAGGTCGCCCGGCACGAGCGCCTCGACCGCGATCTCGGCCTCCCTGCCGTCGCGCACCACGTGGGCCGTCTTGGCCCGGAGCCCCGCCAGGCGGCGGATCGCCTGCGACGTGCGCCCCTTGGCCCGCGCCTCGAGCAGCCGACCCAGGAGGATCAGCGCGATGATGCCACACACCGATTCGTAGTAGACGTCTGCCTCGCGCCCCGCGGCGGCGAACAGGCCCGGCGCGAAGGTGGCCACCAGCGAATACAGGTACGCCGCCCCGGTACCGACCCCGATGAGCGTGTTCATGTCGGCGGTGCGGTGCTTGAGCCCGCTCCACGTGCCGCGGTAGAACTGCTGCCCCGACCACACGACGACCGGGAGCGTCAGCACGGCAAGCGCCAGCCGGATCCCGTACGGATCGATCGCGCTCAGGGCGGGGACGGCCTCCTGGACTCGCAGCGCCAGCGGCATCAACAGCCGCCCCACCAGGTCGACGCTCCTGAGCGTCGCGTCCGCGTGACCGGTCATGAGGAGCATCGATCCCAGCATGGTCACCACCGTGGCGACGGCCGCGACCACGAACTTGCCCGCTAGCGTGCCGACCTCGCGCCGCCGCGCCAGCCGCTCCCGCTCGAGCGGGTCTTCCTCCGCGATCGGCGCCGCGACCTGGAACCCGGCCGCCGCCACCGCCCGCTCGAGATCCACGGCCGTCGCGGTACCGGGGACGTAGTCCACGGCAACGGTCTCGGTCGCCTGGTTGGCGACGGCGCGAACCACGCCTGGGACGCGGCGCAGCGCCTGCTCCAGGGGGGCGACGCTGGGCGCGTAATGCAGCTGGTCGACGGCGAACGTGACGCTCGCCTTGCCGCAATCGTAGCCGGCGGCTCGGACGCTCCGGATCAGCTCGGCCACCTGGGTCCGGGCGTCGTCGTAGTCCACGGCTGCCTTGCCGGTGGCGTAGTTCACGGTCGCGCTGGCGACGCCGTCCGTGCGGCCGAGCGCCTGCTGCACGGTCGCGGCGCACGCGGCGCAACTCATGCCCTCGATCGGGAGGTGAATGCGTGCCTTACTCATGGAGCGTGTGGGGTGACGCCGCGGGCCGACGCTCCGCCGTCGCCGGCTCGACCACCAGCAGACCCTTCAGCATGTTCATACCACAGCGGAACCGGAATTCCCCCGGCTCAGCCGGCGTGAACTCGATATCGGTCGTCTGAAACGCGGGCAGGGCAGCGTCGATTCCGAAGTCTTCGAGCACGATCCGCTCCGAGCAGTCCGCGGTCTCGTCGCGGTAGAACTGCAGGCGCACCGGCTTCCCCGCCTGGACCACGACCGTGTCCGGCGTATAGCCGCCCTTGACCGTGATCCGCACCTCCTGCACGCCGTCCTTGGTGGCGGCGGGCACGGCCGACCCCTTGGAGCGCAGGAAGTACCACAGGACCCAGACGATGGCGGCGACCCCGGCGGCCGTGACAGCGTACTGCGCGGCGCTCACGCCTTCTCGTAGTATTCGATGCCGAGGTGGGTGATCTGTTCCTCGCCCATGAGCCAACGGAGGGTGTTCTTCAGTTTGGTCTGCTGGATGAACAGATCGTGCTCGGGGTACAGCCCAGGCGCGGTCTGGGGACTCTTGAAGTAGAACGACAGCCACTCCTGGATGCCCGAGAGACGCGCCCGCTGCGCCAGATCGAAGAACAGCGCGAGGTCGAGGACGATGGGGGCTGCGAGGATCGAATCGCGGCACAGGAAATCGACCTTGATCTGCATCGGGTAGCCGAGCCACCCGAAGATGTCGATGTTGTCCCAGCCTTCTTTGTTGTCCCCCCGCGGCGGATAATAGTTGATTCGCACCTTGTGAAACACGTTGCCGTACAGCTCGGGATACTGGTCGGGCTGGAGGATGTATTCGAGCACTCCGAGCTTTGACTCCTCCTTGGTCTTGAACGACTCGGGGTCGTCCAGCACCTCGCCGTCGCGGTTGCCCAGGATGTTGGTGGAATACCAGCCGGCCAGGCCCAGCATGCGCGCCTTGAACGCGGGCGCCAGCACGGTCTTCATCATCGTCTGCCCGGTCTTGAAGTCCTTGCCGCCGATCGGGAGCCTGCGCTCCTCCGCCAGGCGCTGGAGCGCGGGAACGTCGACGGTGAGATTGGGGGCGCCGTTGGCGAACGGCACGTTCTCCATCAGCGCGGCGTACGCGTAGAGCATCGAGGGCGCGATGGCGGGATCGCTCTGCTCCATCGCCTGCTCGAACGCCTGCAGGCTCTGGTGCGCCGGCCCGATGGTGAGAAACACCTCGGTCGAGGCCGCCCAGATCATCACCAGGCGGTCGGCCCCCGAGCGCTTCTTGAAATCGCGGATGTCCTGTCGCAGCTGCTCGGCGAGATCGCGCTTGTTCTTGCCGGTCTTCACGTTGGTGCCGTGCAGCCGTTTGACGTAATGCTGGTCGAAGGCGGCCGGCAGCGGCTTGATCCCCTGGAGGAAGTCTTTGATGGGCTCCAGATGCTCGTGCCGGTCCAGCACGCCCGCCTTCACCGCCGCAGCGTAGGCGTCGTCCGGAATCGGGTCCCAGGCCGTGAAGACCAGGTCCTTCAGATCGGCCAGGGGCACGAAGTCCTTGATCTTGGGACTCCGCTTCTCGGTGCGCTTCCCGAGCCGGATGGTTCCCATCTGCGACAGCGATCCGATCGGGATGCCCGTTCCGCGGCGCACGTTCTCGACGCCCGCCACGAACGTCGTCGAGACGGCCCCGAGCCCCACCAGCATGACGCCGAGCTTTCCTCTGGCGGGCGCGATCTCCCGGCCGGACGGCTGTGCCACGATTACGGTCCTTTCCGAGTTTGCAGCGCGGGCGCGTGCCCCGGCAGCGTCTCCCGGACACGCGGCGGCCGCGGCATGGCCGGCTCGCGGGCCACGCGCGCCACGTACAGCACGCGCTGCACCACGGTCACGGCGGTCGCGAGCGCCAGCACCACGACGATCCAGAACAACAACGCGCCGCGGTTCCCGGCGCCGAAAAACAGGGTCGGAGCGCCGAGCAGCAGCACGCGCTCGGCGCGCTGCGCGATGCCCACCTTGACGCTCAGGCCCAGCCCTTCGGCTCGGGCCCGCGTGTACGACACGAGCAGCGACGCCGTCAGGGCGACGAGGCACGCGGCGACCGCCAGGGTGACGCGCGCGGGGGCGACGCCGCCGCGCAGGAAATAGATCGCGATGCCTGAGAACAGCGCCGCTTCGCCGAGCCGGTCGAGCGTCGAGTCGAAGAACGCGCCGAAGGTCGTGACCATACCCCCGCGCCGGGCCACGCGGCCGTCCACCATGTCGCACAGACCGGATAAGAGGAGCAACAGCCCGCCCCAGCGTGCCCGGCCGAGCGCGAACGCGACCGCCGATGCGACGATCACCAGCGTGCCGATGGTGGTGATGAAGTTGGGCCGAACGTGCAGGCGAATCAGTCGCAGGGCGAGCGGATCGAGCAGGTTTCCAAAGCCGTCACGCACCTTCTGCGGGATCACGATCATGGCCGGGGAAAGTAGCGGGAGGGGGACGGAGTCTCAATAGAGCAAGTACTTGGCGCGCAGCCGGCGAAACCGCGCGAGCGCCGGCTCCCAGCTGCGCCACACGGCGTCCGCGGCGCGGGCGCTGAGGATCGCCCGACGCAGCTCACCACCCTCGGCCAACCGGTCGAAGCGCGCCGCGTCGAAGCGCAGCGAGTCGCGGTGCGCCGCCTCGATCGCCGTGAGGACCAGCACCGCGGCGCGCGTCGGATCGTAGCGCCGCCGGTCGGTGACGCGCAGCCGGATGCCGCGCAGCTCCACCCCGTCGTACTTCCCGTCGGTCGGCGCCCTCGGCGTGAACACGACCCCCGACACCTCCACGCCGTTCAATCCTTCCTGGGCCCACCTGCCGGCGCCGCGCAGCCGCGGTAACACCGCGCCGGTATCGAGCCAGGGCGCGCCGATCACCTTGAACGCGAGCGGCGTGCCGCGTCCCACCGAGAGATTGGTGCCCTCGAACAGGCAGGTCCCGGGATAGTGCAGGGCGCTTTCCAGGTCCGGCATGTTGGGCGACGGGCGCACCCACGGCAGGCCGGTGTCGTCGTAATACATCGCGCGCCGCCACCCCGCGGCCGGCACCACCGCGAGCCGGGCATGGATGCCGTACACCTCGTTCGCGAGTCGCGCCACCTCGCCCATCGTCATCCCGTGGCGCATCGGAACCGGCAGGAAGTCCCCGATGCGCTCGACCGTACGCGCCGTCGCCGGTACGTTTCCCTGCACCGCGACGCCGCCGACGGGGTTGGGCCGGTCGAGCACCACCAGCGGCTTGGCGCGGCGCGCGGCCTCCTGCAGCAGCAGGACGGCCGTCGTGGGATAGCTGTAGTAGCGGGCGCCGATGTCCTGCAGGTCCACCAGCACGACGTCCACGCTATCGAGACCCGCGATCGCGGACAGGGGCGTCCCGCCGTAGAGGCTGTAGATTGGTAGTCCGGAAGCGGAGTCGACCGCGTCGGGGAGCCCCGGACGGTCCTCGGTTCCGCGCAACCCGTGCTCCGGACTGAGGATCACGAGCAGGCGCACGCCTGGGGTACCGCGCACGAGATCGATGTCGCGCTGACCCAGGCGGTTCACCCCGGTTTGGTTCGTGAGCAGCGCGACGCGCTTGCCGGCCACGAGCCCGATCGAATCCGAGAGCAGCACCTCGATCCCCGGCCGCACCTGCGCGGCCGCGGGTGCGGCGCACACCAGCCCCAGCAACAGCGAGAGAGAATGCGGGCGCATAGACTCCTGATCGTGACGGCGGTGCTCGGCTGTGCCAGCGGACACGCGGCGAGGCCGATCCCCGCCCCCGCCCCCGCCCCCGGCCCCCGGCCCTCGACGTCGGTCTCCGCCGACTCCATCTTCGCCGCGCTCACGGTCCGGCAGCGCGTGGGCCAGCTCGTCGTTCCCTGGCTCCTGGGAAGCTACACCGCGCTGGACGATTCGCTTTTCCAAGTCGCGGCGCGCTGGGTCGACTCCCTCGAGGTGGGCGGCCTGATCATCTCCGTCGGGTCGCCGTTCGACATCGCGGCCAAGCTGAACGCCCTGCAGCGGCGCTCCCGCCTGCCCCTGCTCGTCTCGGCGGACCTCGAATGGGGCGCCGCGATGCGGGTGGTGGGCGCCACGGCATTCCCACAGATCATGGCCGTCGGAGCCACCGGCGACCCCCGGGACGCCTATACCATCGGGGCCGCCGCGGCCGCCGAAGGCCGCGCGGTCGGCATCCACGTCAATTTCGCGCCCGACGCGGATGTCAACAACAATCCCGCCAACCCGATCATCAACATCCGCTCGTTCGGGGAGGACCCGCGCACCGTGTCGCGGCTCGTGACCGAATACGTGCGCGGCCTGCACGACCACGGCATGCTCGCCACCCTCAAGCATTTTCCCGGTCACGGCGACACCCAGATCGACTCGCACATCGGTCTCCCGTTAATTCCGTCGGGGTACGCGCGGCTCGACTCGATCGAGCTCGTGCCGTTCCGCGCTGGGATCGCCGCCGGGGCGGACGTGGTGATGAGCGCCCACATCGCCTTCCCCGCCTTCACGGGCTCGGACGAGCCGGGTACCCTCTCGGCCGCCGTGCTCACCGGCTTGCTGCGCGACTCACTGCGTTTTCCGGGCCTGGTGGTGACCGACGCGCTGACGATGGGCGCCATCGTGGCGAAGTATGGCGCCGGGGAGGCCACCGTGCGCGCGTTTCTCGCGGGCTCCGACCTGCTGTTGATGCCGGCCGACCCCGATTCCGCGATCGCCGCGATGACGACGGCCGTGGCGACCGGTCGAATCACCCCGCAGCGACTCGAGCAATCGGTGCGCCGCGTGCTCGAGATCAAGCGTCGGATCGGGCTGTTCCAGGCGCGCACGGTGTCGCTCGATTCGATCATGCTCGTGGTCGGCGCCCGGCGTTTCCAGGACCAGGCGAACGACCTCGCGGTGCGCGCCCTGGCCCTGGTGCGCGATATGGGCGGACGGCTGCACGCGCTGCGCGCCCACCGCGGCCGCCTCGCGTTGATCGCCTACGCCGACGAGAACAACGGGGGCGTGGGGCAGACCATGGCTCAGCTGCTGCGCCAGGGCGGCGACACGGTCGAGTATTTCCGCCTGTGGCCGATGTCGGGCACGCTCTCGTACGACTCCGCGCGCGCCGTGATCGCGCGGGCACCGGCGACGGTGTTCGCCGCCAACGTGCGCCCGCTGTCCGGCCGCGGCACCATCGCTCTCCCCGACTCGCTCGCCGCCCTGATCACCGCCACCGATTCCGCCCGCCCTACCGTCCTCGTCTCGCTCGGCAGCCCGTATTTGTTGGGCCAGGCGCCCACGGTGAAGTCGTATCTCGTGGCATGGAGCGGCGTGCGGGCGTCGGAGCGTGCCGCGGCGCTCGCCGTGCTCGGGAAGGTTCCGATCACCGGACACCTCCCGATCCGGATCCCGCCGGCCTATCCGCTCGGCTGGGGGGTCGTGATTCCCGACTCACAGCCGTGACGGCGCGGGCCGCGCTGGCGGTCGTCTGGGTCGGAGGGCTCGCCGGCGCCTGCCGCGGCGCGGCGGCACCGCCCCCGCCGGTGAGCGCCGCTATCCCGGCCGCCGCACCCGCATCCCTCGGCTTCGACAGCACGCGCCTGGCGGGCGTGCTCGCCTACCTCCGGGCCGAAGTCGACAGCGGCGCGTTTCCGGGCGCCGTCCTGGCGGTCGGACGACACGGCCGTCTGGCGCTGCTCGCACCCGTGGGGTTCTACGCCGTGAGCGACCACCGCCCCGCACAGGCGGGCACGATCTACGACCTCGCCTCGCTCACCAAGGTCGTCGCGCTGACCACCGCGTGCATGCTGCTGGTGGACGAAGGAAAGCTCGCGCTCGATGCGCCGGTACAGCGCTATGTGCCCGAGTTCACCGGGCCCATGAAGGACCGCGTCACGATCCGCCACCTGCTCACCCATTCCGCCGGCCTGGCCGCGGACTTGCCGCTCTACGACTCGACGGCCACGCGCGCCGCGGCGCTCCACGCCGTGGATACGACCACCCTGCTCTCCCCACCCGGCGTGACGTACCGCTACTCCGACTTGAGCGCCATCGTCCTGATGCAGGCAGTCGAGCGGATCACCGGTGAGGCGCTGGACCGTTTCCTCGCCAGGCGCGTGTTCGGACCGCTGGGCATGCCCGCGACCCGGTTCCTGCCCCCAGCGGCGTGGCGGGACCGTATCGCGCCCACCGAGAACGACACCGTGTTCCGCCATCGCCTGCTCGTGGGAGAGGTGCACGACGAGAGTGCGGCGCGCCTGGGCGGCGTGTCGGGGAACGCCGGGCTGTTCTCGAACGCCCTCGATCTGTCGCGCTTCGCGGCAATGCTGTTGAACGGCGGCGCCTGGGACACGCTGCAGCTGATCCGCGCCGAGACCGTCGCGGAGTTCACCGCGCGTCAGAACCTCCCGGCGGGCTCGACGCGTGCCCTCGGCTGGGACACACCCTCCGACTCCGGATACTCGAGCGCCGGGACCAAGCTGTCGCGCCGCGCGTTCGGGCATACCGGCTTCACGGGAACGTCGATCTGGATGGACCCCGAGCGCGATCTGTTCATCATCCTGCTCACGAACCGCGTCAATCCCACGCGCGCCAACGTTGCGATCCTCCACGTCCGGTCGCAGGTGGCGGACCTCGTGGCCGACGCGCTCACCCACCCCGAGCTGTAGCCGGCGCGCTCACTCTACGACCGTACTCCACCCGCGGCGTGACAAGTCGCGGTAGATGACGGCGCCCGCGACGCCGCTGAGCGCGAGCAGCAGCAGGCCCGGCACCGTGTCGTGCAACAGCAGCTTGCCGACGCCGAACAGTGCGCCGTACACCAGCACGCACCCGGCTACCCAGTCCAGCAGATTGGCGAGCCCGTCGCGCGACGGCTGCACGTCGGGCGCCCGCGCGGCGACGGGCCCCCACCCCGTGCGCGACGGCCGGGTGCGGCGGTAGAACGCGACGAGGGTCGCGTCGGACTCGGGGCGCGTCAGGAAGGTGACCGCGAGCCACACCGCGGTCGTGACGGCGACCGTGATGAGCACGATGTGCGCGAAGTCGAGGGGCCGATCGCTGTCGAGCCCCCACACGGTCTGCAACAGGACCGACACAACGAACGCGGCGATCATCGCCGAGATTTCACTCCAGGCATTGATCCGCCACCAGTACCAGCGCAGCAGCAGCACCGCCCCGGTTCCAGCCCCGGTGATGATCAGCAGTTTCCAGGCACCGCCGATCGACTCGATGCGGAACGCGACCGCGGCCGAGACCACGGTGAGCAGGCCCGTCACAACTCGCGACGCCAGGACGTAGTGCGCCTCGCTATCCTGCCGGCGCAGGAAGCGTCGATAGCAATCGTTCACGAGGTAGCTCGCGCCCCAGTTGAGCTGCGTCGCGATCGTCGACATGAAAGCCGCCGCGAACGCGGCGACCATGAGGCCGCGGAGCGACGAGGGCAGGTAGTCGATCATCACCCGCACGTAGCCCGTCTCCGGGTCCTTGAGGTTGGGGAACAAGATCAGCGAGGCGAGCGCCACCAGGATCCAGGGCCAGGGCCGCACGGCATAGTGCGCGATGTTGAACCACAGGGTGGCGAGCAGGGAATGCTTCTCGTCCTTCGCGCTCAACATCCGTTGCGCGACGTAGCCGCCGCCGCCGGGCTCGGCCCCGGGGTACGACGTGGCCCACCAGTTCACGCCGATGTAGACGAAGAACGTGATCATCGGCATCCACGCCGAGCCGAGGTCGGGCACGAAATCGAGCACCGATCCCTGGCCGCCGGCGGTGGCGCCGCGCACTTGATCGATTGCCGCCAGCTTGACCCGCATCGCCTCGATGCCGCCCACGGCGTTCACAGCGAACACCGCCAGCACGATCACCATCCCCATCTTGATAATGAACTGAAACAGGTCGGTCACGAGCACGCCCCATAGCCCCGACAGCGTCGAGATCGCGGAGGTGAGCAGGATCATCCCGACCACGATCCACAAGGCCTGCCCCTTCGAGATGCCGAACACCAGCCCGAGAATCTTCGCCATCGCGAGGTTCACCCAGCCGAGGATGATGCAGTTGATGAGCAGACCCAGGTAGACCGCTCGGAACCCGCGTAAGAACGCGGCCGGTGGACCGCTGTAGCGGATCTCCGAAAACTCGATGTCGGTCATCACACCGGCGCGACGCCACAGCCGGGCGTAGAAGAACACGGTGAGCATGCCGCTCGCGAGCAGGTTCCACCACAGCCAGTTGCCCGCGATGCCGTTGCGCGCCACGAAGCCGGTGACGACGAGCGGGGTGTCGGCGGCGAACGTCGTGGCGACCATCGACGTGCCGGCGAGCCACCACGGAACATTGCGGCCGGAAAGAAAGTATTCCGCGGTGCTCTTGCCGGCCCGCCGCTTGTAGTAGAGGCCGACCGCGATGTTGAACAGGAAATACAGGGCGACGACCAACCAATCGGCGAGCGTAAGTCGCATGAGCGCGCGGGCCTCGCGGAGCGAGAGTTGACAGGGCCGTCGGGACTTTCTAACTTCGCATGTGACTGGAGGATCGCAATGGCGACGACGCAACGTTCGGCTCCCATCACCCTGACCCTGACCGACAAGGCGGCGGTCGAGGTGCGCAAGTTCATGGCGGAGGAGAAGGTGTCCCCCGAGACCGCCGGGCTGCGCATCGGCGTGCTGCCGGGCGGGTGCTCGGGCTTCAAGTACAGCCTCAGCATCGAGGACAAGCCCGCCGATGACGACATCGTCATCGAGAGCGCCGGCGTGCGCTGCTTCGTCGACGGGTTCAGCGCGCAGCACCTGAACGGCGTGACCCTGGACTACAAGAGCAACTTCCAGGAGTCCGGGTTCGCCTTCGAAAACCCGAACGCCACCGGCGGCTGCGGCTGCGGATCGTCTTTCACGGTCTGAGGCGGTTGCCCCTCCTCCCATCGGATGTCCGAGCCCGCGCACGGCGCGGGCTTTTTGTTGCTCCTCCGCGCCGGTGCGCCCGCTCGACGTAGCCGTCATCGCGGCCTACTGCGCCGCCGTCGTCGTCTTCGGCCTGGTGCTGTCGGGGCGCCAGCGCGACGCGAGCGATTATTTCCTCGGCCACCGCGGGCTCCCCTGGTGGGCCATCATGCTGTCCATCGTGGCCACCGAAACGTCGGCTCTCACGGTGATCTCGATCCCCGGCATCGCGGCCCGCGGCGATCTCACCTTCCTGCAACTCGCGTTCGGCTACCTCGCGGGGCGGATCGGGGTCGCCGCGCTGCTACTCCCCGGCTATTTCGAAGGCACCCAGGACACCGCCTATCAGCGGCTGGAGCACCGCTTCGGCCCCGGAGCGCGACGCGCCGCGTCGGGCGTGTTTCTGCTCACGCGCGCGCTCGCCGACTGCGTGCGGATCTTCGCCACGGCCATCCCGCTCGCGATCATCACGCACTGGAGCCTGCCGGCCGGCATCCTGGCCATCGGCCTCGTCACCGTGATTTACACGTGGGTGGGCGGGCTGCGGGCCGTCGTGTGGGTGGACGTGATCCAGCTGGGCGTGTATCTGCTGGGCGGTGTGGCGACGCTCGTCGTCGCGACCCGGCTCGCGGGAGGCGCCGGTGCATTCGCCCGCGCCTGGGATGCCGGAAAGCTCGTGACACTGGACTTCACACCTTCGTTCAAGGTGCTGTACACGTTCTGGGGCGGAGTCCTGGGCGGAGCACTGCTCGCCGGCGCCTCGCACGGCACCGACCATTTGATCGTGCAGCGTCTGCTCGCCGCACGCGGGCTCAAGGACGCACAGCGCGCCCTCATCGGATCGGGCGCGTTCATCATCGTCCAGTTCGCGCTGTTCCTGCTCGTGGGCACGAGCCTGTGGCTCGCGGGCGCGGATCAGGGCGGCCGGAGTGACGCCATCTACCCGAGCTTCGTGATCACGCGGCTCCCGGCCGGGCTTGCGGGGCTCGTCGTCGCGGGCATTCTGGCCGCGGCCATGAGCAGCCACGCGTCGGCCGTCAACTCACTCGCCTCGGCGTCCACGCACGATTTCTACGCGCCGCTCGCGCGGCGCCAGGAGCCGATACACCTGCTGTGGGTGGGCCGCTGGCTCACCCTGCTGTGGACGGGGGTGCTGGTCGCGGGCGCGATGGCGTTCCGCAATCAGAACACGCCCGTCGTGCAGCTCGCCCTGAGCGTCGCGTCGATCACCTACGGCGCCCTGCTCGGCACCTATCTGCTGGGCGGATGGTGGCCGCGGGCGCGCCAGCGCGACGTCATCGTGGCGATCATCGCGAGCGTGCTCGTCATGACCCCCGTCGTGCTCGGCGTGCCGTGGCGCCTGCTGCCGGGGCTCGCCTGGCCGTGGTACGTGCCGCTGGGGACGGCGGTGACGGTGCTGGTAGGCATGGTTTCGTCGCTCGTCGGACAGCGTACACTCCCCGCGTGACTCCGCCGTCCGCCGTCTTTCTCGGTGCCGACGCCGGTGGCTCCCATACCACCGTCGTCCTCGGGTCGCCGGCGCAGATCCTCGGCCGCGCGGACGGGCCGGGTGCGGCCATGCGGCCGGCGGGAGCGGCCCGATCCGCTGCGGTGCTGGTGGAGACCGCCCGCCGGGCGGCGGCCCAGGCCGGCGTCGCGCTCCCGGGCGACGCGGCCGTGGTCGGCGCGGCCGGCGCCGGGCGGCGGCAGGAGCAGGCGGAGCTCGAAGCGGCGCTGGTGGACGCCGGCGTCGCGCGCCGGGTGCGGGTGCTCGCCGATGGCGAGGTGGCCCTGACTACGGCATTCGCGCGCGGCCCCGGCGTGCTCGTAAACGCCGGCACCGGCTCGATTGCGTACGCGCGCGTGCCGGACGGGGAGATTCACCGCGCGGGCGGGTACGGGTGGCAGCTCGGCGATGAAGGCGGCGGCTACTGGCTCGGTCGCCGCGCGCTCGACCTGGCGGGGAGAGCACATGACGGCCGGGGCGAGGGCTCGACCCTGCTGGCGCGGCTGCTTGCGGCCCTCGGCCTGCAACAGTTCGACGACCTGGTGCGTTGGACGGCGACGGCGACGCCGGCCCAGGTGGCGGCGCTCGCGCCGCATGTGCTCAACGCCGCCCGGGAGGGCGAAGTGGTCGCGCAGCGGGCCGTGGACGAAGCAGCGCGTGAGCTCGTGCAGCTGGTCGTGATGCTGGGGCGCCATTTCCCCGCGACGAGCCCCGTCCCCGTCGCGATCACTGGCGGCCTGCTGCTGCCGCAGTCTCCGCTCACCGCCGCGTTCCGCGATCGGCTCGCCGCCGACTTCAAGCGGGCGCGACTCGTGCCCGAGCGGATCGATGCGGCGATCGGGGCCCTGAAGCTCGCGGCTGAACTCGTGTAGGGGCGCAGCATGCCCCGCCCCTACTAGGCCGCCGGCGCCAACCCCACGTCACCCGTGACGGCCCGGGGATCCCAGTCGCTCTCCGTTCTCGCGACGTACACGGCCGCGGTGAGGTCGCCACACACGTTGAGCGTGGTCCGGCTCATGTCGAGGATGCGCTCGACGCCGTAGACCACTCCGACCACCTCGGGCGGGATGCCGACCGCCACACACACGATCATCAGGGGCGCCAGAGAGCCGCCTGGCACGCCGGCCGTGCCCGCCGCCGTCATGACGCTCAGCACGATCGCGATTACCTGTTGGCCCAGCGTGAGGTTCACACCGAACAACTGCGCGAGAAACAGCACGGTGACGCCCTCATACAAGGCCGTCCCGTTGTGGCACATGGTGGAGCCAAGGGACAACACGAAACCCGCGATCTTGGGCGGGATCTTCAGCTCCTCCTCGGCAACGGCGATGTTCGTCGGGAGCGTCGCATTACTCGAGCTGGTCGTGAACGCCGTGATGATGCTCGGCGTTATCCGACGCCAGAAGACGAGCGGGTTTAGCCCCCCCAGAAAGCGGACCAGCAACGACAGGCTCACGGCACCGTGGATCAGCAATCCGGTGAGCACCACGAGGACGTAGCTGAGCAACTTTCGCACGATGTCCCATCCCAGGAGCGACGTGACGACGAAGATCAACCCGAACACGCCGACTGGTGCGAGGTGCATCGCCAGGCCGATGATCTTCGCGATCGCGTCGCCGACGGCGTCGAGCACCCGGACCAGCGGCCGCGCTCTCTCTTCGGGGATCAGCGTCAGCGCCGCGCCGAAGACCAACGCGAAGAAGATGATCCCGAGCATGTCGAGATTCGCCGCCGCTTGGATCGGGTTCGCCGGCACGATTTTCACGAAGAAATCGACTCCAAAGCCGGGGGCGCCCCCGCCGCTGGTACCGGCGACCTGCCCGCGATAGGCGTCGAGCAGCTGTTGGCGCACCTCCAGGGGGACACCGACGCCGGGGCGTACCAGATTGACAAGCACGATGCCGATCACGGCGGAGATGAGCGTCGACAGAAAGAAGTAGCCAAGCGACCGCACTCCAATGCGACCGACCCTACGGATGTCCCCGAGTTGCGCCACGCCGAGCGTGATGGACGTGAAGACGAGGGGCACGACGGTCATCAGCAAGAGCCGCAGGAAGATCTGGCCCAGCGGGCCAGCGATGTTCGTGTCGACCCACTTCACCCAGGGCGCCCCGCTCGCCGCCCAGTTGACCGCGAGGCCGGACAGCCCGCCGGCCAGCAGGCCAACGAAGATCTTGGTGTGGAGCTTCACCGCCCAAGGTCCGAGGGGGGGGCATGCAGGCGACTGTGGCGGAAGCCGTAGAAGACGTAGAGGGCGAGGCCGATCGCGAGCCAGATCGCGAACCGCCACCAGGTTTCACCGGGCAGCCCGACCATCACGAACACACAGAGCGCAGCGCCCGTGAGCGAGACGACCCATACCAGCGGCACGCGAAACGGTCGCGGGCGATCGCGGTCCGTATGGCGCAGCACCAGGACACCGACGCACACCAGCACGAACGCGAACAGGGTCCCGATGTTGGTGAGGTTGTAGGTCTCGCCGGCATCGCCGATCAGGGACCACAGGCCCACGAAGATGCCCGTGATGAGCGTCGTGATGTACGGGACCCGGGTCCGTTGGTGCACCCGGGCCGCCCAGGGTGGCAGCAGCCCGTCGCGCCCCATCGCAAAAAAAATCCGCGGCTGCCCGTACTGGAACACGAGCAGCACCGCCGACATGGAGACGATCGCGCCCAGGGCGACGATCCAGCCGACCGTCGTAAAGCCGGCGCTGTTGAGCGCCTTCGCCAGCGGATCGGCGACACCCAACTCGCTGTACGGGACCATCCCCGTGAGTACCGCACCGACGATCATGTAGATCACGGTGCAGATGGCGAGTCCACCCAGAATGCCGATCGGCAGGTTTCGCTGCGGGTTCTTGGTTTCCTCCGCCGCGGTGGAGATGGCGTCGAAACCGATGTACGCGAAGAACACGATCGCGGCGCCTTGATGGACGCCGCGAAACCCGTTGGGAGCGAACGGGTGGTAGTTAGCGGCATTGAGGTGCGTGAGCCCGGCGACGATGAACAGCCCCAGTACGACCAGCTTGATCGTCACCATGATGTTGTTGGCCGTGGCACTCTCGCGCACGCCGAGCATGAGCAGCCAAGTAATGAGCGCGACGATCACGAAGGCCGGCAGGTTCACCAGGATCGGTACGCCCAGGACGTGTGGAGCGGTCTGCAGCAAGCCGTGCACCCCGGCATCGGGAGACAGGAGCGCCGTGCGGTACCCGGTAACGAGCCAGGCCGGCAGGTGAACGTGGAAGCTGCCGAGCAGCGACGTGAAGTAATCGCCCCACGAGATGGCGACGGCCACGTTGCCGACCGCGTACTCGAGAATGAGGTCCCACCCGATGATCCACGCGACCAACTCTCCGAGGGTCGCGTACGAGTACGCGTAGGCACTGCCGGCCTGCGGGATCATCGCGGCAAGCTCGGCGTAACACAGGCCCGCCAGCGCACATGCCACGCCGAGCAGCAGGAAGGACAGCACCAACGCGGGCCCTGCCCCGCTCCGCACCAGGTGACCGGCGGCGTCGTACTGGCCCGCCGCGGCGGTGCCGATCGCCCCGAAAATGCCGGCACCGATCACCGCGCCGATGCCCAGCATGATGAGGTCGCCCGCTCCGAGCGCCCGCTTCAGCGCATACGGACTTTCTCCCTCGACCAGCAGCTCCGAGATCGGCTTGCGCCGCAGGAGCTGCCGCGCGCTAGACAAAGAGCGGCGCCAGCACCAGCGTGACCGTGCTCAAGAGCTTGATCAGCACGTGCAACGACGGCCCCGCCGTGTCCTTGAACGGATCGCCCACCGTGTCGCCGACCACGGCCGCCTTGTGGGGCAGACTGCCCTTCCCGCCGTATTCACCCGTCTCGATGAATTTCTTGGCGTTGTCCCACGCGCCACCACCGTTGTTGAGCAGCGTCGCCATGAGGATCCCCGCGATCGTGCCGACCATGAGGAACGACGCCACAGTCTCGGCGCCGACATGGAACAACAGCTTGAAGACCAGTCCCACGGCGATCGGCATGCCCACGGCGAGCAGACCGGGAGCCACCATCGCCTTCAGCGCCCCGACGGTGACGATATCCACCGCCCGACCGTAGTCGGGCCGCGACGTCCCTTTGAGAATCCCAGGGTCGGCCTTGAACTGCCGCCGTACCTCTTGGATCACGCTGACGGCGGCCTTCGTCACCGCGCTGATGGCGAGCGCCGAGAACCAGAACACGAGCATGGCGCCGAACAGCCCGCCCACGAACACCTCGGGCTTCGAAATATCGACGGAGGCGAGCGGCGAGCCCAGCGCCGCGACCTCGTCCAGGTACGCGGAGAACAGCAGGAACGCGGCCAGCGCCGCGGACCCGATGGCATATCCCTTGGTGAGCGCCTTGGTGGTGTTGCCGACGGCGTCGAGCCGATCGGTGCGCCGGCGGATGTCTTCGGGCTGATGCGACATCTCGATGATGCCGCCGGCGTTGTCGGTGATGGGTCCGAACGTGTCCATGGCGAGGATGTAGGCCGCGGTGCCGAGCATCCCCATCGTGGCCACTGCGGTGCCGAACAGCCCCGAGTGGGCGAGGCCGCTCGACGCACCGAGCTTGTACGACGCGATGATGGCGGCCGAGATGGTGAACGTCGGCAAGGCCGTGCACTCGAGCGCCACGGCGAACCCCGCGATGATGTTGGTCGCGGGTCCGGTGACCGAGGCGGCGGCGATGCTCTTGACGGGGCGATAGCGGTATTCGGTGTAGTACTGCGTGATGTAGACGAAGGCGATGGAGGTGGCGATGCCGATGACGCCGCACAGGGCGAAGTGCCACCAGGCGGCGGGGTGGGCCGCCGGATTGAGCAGCCAGTAGGTCCCCCCCACGAACCCGGCCGCCGCGAGCAGGGCGGTCCACATGTAGCCGCGGTTGAGCGCCTGCATCGGGTCTTCGTCCTCACGAGCCTTCACCACCAGCACTCCGATGATCGACGCCACCAGGCCGAACGCGCGGGCCACGAGCGGGAACAGCATCAGGCCGACCACCTGGGTCGGGCTGAACACCCCGGTATTCGCGAGCGCGAGGCCCGAGCCCAGGATCATGGCGCCGATGTTCTCCGCGGCCGTGGACTCGAACAGATCGGCGCCGCGCCCGGCGCAGTCCCCCACGTTGTCGCCCACCAGGTCCGCGATCACGGCGGGGTTGCGCGGGTCGTCTTCCGGGATCCCCGCCTCGACCTTGCCGACCAGGTCGGCGCCGACGTCGGCGGCCTTCGTGTAGATGCCCCCACCCAGCTGTGCGAACAGCGCCACGAACGACGCCCCGAAGCCGTAGCCCACGATCATGAGGGGAATCTTGGTGGGCTCGAAATGCAGCGCCTCGAGCACCGTGTAGAGCAGCCCCACGCCGAACAGGCTCATGGAGACCACGAACAACCCGCTCACGGCTCCGCCGCGCAGCGCGATCTGCAACGCCTTGTTGAGGCTCGAGCGGGCCGCGCTGGCGCTCCGGATGTTCGAGCGCACGGCGACGTACATGCCGACGATGCCGGCGACCCCCGAGCAGAGGGCGCCGAACAGGAACGACAGGGTCGTGGTGAGCGCCAAGGTCGCGGCGGCGGGTTCGTCCGGATGCGGTTTGCGGAAGAACGCGTACAGCACGTAGATGAGCACGCCCAGCGCGATGCTCAGGAGGCCGATCGTGCGGTACTGCCGCCGCAGGAACGCTTCGGCGCCTTCCTGGATCGCGTCGGAGATCTTGCGCATGTCGGCGGTGCCGGTGTCCTGCCGCAGCACGTAGCTTCGCAGACCCCAGGCGACGACCAGGGCGAGGACCGAGAGGCCCAGGACGAGAGCAATGAGCATAGTGCCTTGTGACTCCTTGGAGCCCGCCCAAGGGGCGGGCGGGTCAGTTGCCGATGCGCAGGGGGACGATCACGACGTCCGCCAGGGTCCGTCCACCCCGCGTGTGCGCCGGGTAGAATTGGTACGCCATCATGCGCCGCTGGAACTCCCGGTTGTACGCCGCGTCGGCGATCGGGGGATCCACTTGCACGCGAGTGACGCGTCCGTCGGCCGCCACCCAGAACGACACCCGCAGGGTGCGGCCGGCCACTGAGCCGGGCACCTGCGCCAGGGGCGGAAGAATCGCCGTCCGCGGCGCGGCGTGCAAAATGTAACCGCCTTCGTCGCCCGTTCCAGGCCCCGTCCCGCCCCCCGTCCCCGTCGCCGGACCGCCACCCGCCCTCGCTCCCTCAGCACCACCCGTGCCACCGGACACCGGCGTCACGGGGAGCGGGAGGGTCGGGCGCGGCAGGTCGAGGGGTGGCAGCTCGATGGCGATGCGGCGCAGCCCGGACAGGTCGGCCAGGGGCACGTGGGGCGCGAGAGCGACATCGACGGGGGCCGGTGTGCCCCGCGACAGCACGAAGAAGTTCACCGCGTCGGGCGCCGCGGACCGCAGCGCCCCGCTCGCCGGCTCACGCCCCTGGATGACGAGCGCACCGATCACACTCGCGTGGACGAGCACGGCGAGTACGGCGCCCGGCGCCACGCCCCGGGACGGGAGCGGCAGGCGGAGCCCGGGGAGGGGGGGTCGGTCCGGGGCGGGGGGGTTCACGGTGCCTGAGGTATACCCCGACAGCGACGTAGGGGCGCAGCATGCTGCGCCCCTACGTTCATCTCGCCCTACGGGCGGGCCTATTTCTTGGCTTGCTCGGGCGGCGTGAAGCCGATCACCTGGACGCCCGCGCCGTGCGCGATGTCCATCGCCTGCATCACGTCGAGATACTTGCGGCTCGGGGCTGCCTTGATGAACAGCAGCTTGGCCGGTCGCGGGTCGTAGATCTGATGGAACGCCTGGTCGAGCTGGTTCACGGCGTACGGCTGGCCGTTGATCGCGTACGAGCCGTCGGCCTTGAGCTCGAGCACGATCTGGCTCGATTGCTGCTGCTTCTGCTTGTTCTGCTGCTCGGGCGGGACCTGAACGTCGAATGCCTTGCGCGACAGGGGCTGGGTGATCATGAAGATGATCAGCAGCACGAGCAGGACGTCGATCAACGGCGTGACGTTGATGTCGGAGCTGAGCCCCTCGCCGCCGCCGGAGGATCCCATCGCCATGGGTCAGTCCCCTTCTTTCTTCTTGGTGAGCGTCTGCTTCTGCTCCGTGATCGCGCCGACCACGCGCACGCCCGCCCGCCGGGCGATTTCGATGGCCTGCTGGACGCGGCCGAACTCGATGTTCTGGTCGGCTTTGAGAAACAGGACCTTGTCCTTGGTGCGGCTATCATAGATCGCCTGCAGGCGCCCGGGCAACTGGTCGTCCGGTATCTGCCTCGGTCCCGGTCCCAGGTCGAGCCAGAACTTGCCATCCTTGTCGATCCCGAGCTTGACCTCGTCCTGTCCCTCCGGCCGGTTCTCGGGGTTCGCGGAGCGCGGGATGGTGGCCTGGAAGCCGGCGGCGATCAGGGGCGTGACGATCATGAAGATGATGAGCAGCACCAGCATCACGTCGATGAGCGGCGTGACGTTGATGTCCGCCTTGACGGCCGCGCGGGCGCTAGTGGCTGATAGGGCCACTGGTCTGCGAAGCCTTCTGGGTCGCGAATTCCTTCGTGAAGATCGAGCGACCGAACTCCGACCCCACGCTCTTGATCAGGTAGTCGATCAGCTCCTTCGAGGTGTAGGTCATCTCGACGGAGAGGAAGTCGATCTTGGTGGTGAAGTAGTTGTAGAGCCATACCGCGGGAATGGCGACGATGAGTCCGAACGCCGTGGTGATCAGGGCCTCGGCGATACCGGCCGACACCGAGGCGAGCGAGCCGCCGCCGCCCGAGGCCGCCATGCCGGTGAAGGCGTTCACGATGCCCATCACGGTGCCCAGCAGTCCCACGAACGGCGCGGTGGAGCCGGTGGTGGCCAGGATGCCGAGGCCGCGCTTCAGCTCGGCCGCCACGATGAGGATCTCGCGCTCCACGGCGCGCTCCACCGAATTGATGTCGGCCGCGGTGATGGTGGCGCGATCGCGCAGCAGCGGCTTCACCTCGGAGAGAGCCTCGCCCACCACGCGAGCCACGTGACTCCGGTTCTGCTTCTCGGCCAGCTTGATCGCGCCGTCGAGCTGCTCCTCCTGGAGGAAGCGCGAGAACTCGGGCGCGAATTTCCGCGTTTGCCGCTCCGACCGAACGATCTGGACCAGTTTCTGAACCGCGTTCGCCCACGAAATGACCGACATGACCGCCAGGACGACGACGATGAACTTCGCGAACGGCCCCATCGTCACGAACAGGTCGTAAAGCGAGAGACTCATGTGCGCAGGCTCCTTTGGGCGCTACTGTTTGAGGCGGAAATCGATGGGGATCTGCACCAGCACGCGGACCGCGCGGCCGTGTACGCGCGCGGGCCGGAACAGACACTTGAGCACGTAGTTTTTCGCGGATTGATCGAACCCGGGGTTCGGGCTCTGCAGCACTTTCACGGAGGTCGGCTCGGCGCGGCCCAGCGTGTCGACGATCGCCTGCACCAGCACGCGGCCCGTGATCTGCGCCTGCTTCAAGAGCTCGGGGTACACGGGCACCGGCCCCGACAGCACCGCCGGTTTTTCTTCCACGATCGCTTCCATGAACACTTCATTGCCCGTGGGCACGATTCCCGTGGCGACGCCGCCCTCCACGCCCGTTCCGGAATAATCCTTGGGATCGAAGTGCTCCTGGAGGTTCACCGGCGGAATGTTGGTGGGGATTACATCGGGCGCGACGACGGTCTGGAATCCCTTCAACGGCACGTCGAGCTGGACCGGCTGCTGCTCGGGCGGCTTCTCCTGCTTCGGTTGATCGACGAACACGAGCGCCGTGTCGACCTTGACGGAGTTGTCCGTCTGACCGGCGTTCAGGGTCGCGTACACGGCCGCCGCGATAAGCACGGTGTGCGCTATCAAGGAAACGGCGTTCAGCCCGAACGTCCGCTTGCGGTTCTTGGTGCGCTTGGACTCGATCAGGTGGTCGAACACGGGTAGTCGCCCTCCGGCGTGATCGGTGTCTCCATATGAAATAGCGGCCAGGACGGTTAGCTCGCTAGTGCAACACGCATTACAAAACGATGACAGCTGGGGGAGCTTGAGGCGCCCATGCCTCACCGCACCCCCCGCAGCGTGAAATCGATCGGCAGGCGGATGAGCACGCGCACGGCGCGGCCCCGCACGCGCCCCGGCCGGAACAGGGCTCCCCGCACGAAGGCGAGGGCCGCGGCGTCGAAGCCCCGGTTGGCGCTCTCGACCACTCGCGCCGCGGGCTCCGCCCGCCCGAGCGTATCGATCACGACCTGAAACACCACCCGGCCCTCGATGCCGGCGGCTCGAAGCAGCTCGGGGTACGCGGGTGGCGGGCCGGCGAGCAGCGCGGGGGGCTCCTCGACCGACCGCCAGTCCACGGCCGCGTCGCTTTCGTTTGCAGGTGCCGTACCAGCCACACCTGGCACCGGCAAGAAGGGCTCGATGCGCCCTCCCGGGTCGATGGGCGGAAGCCCGACGGGTGGCAGCGATGGCGCGTCGACCACGGGCTCCGGCGGTCCCGGAATCGCGTCGCGCGCATCGCCCCGTGGGTCGCGCGGGGTCTCCTCGGGCCACGTCAGGACGACGGGCGACTGCTCTGATCCAACCGCACGTGCCGGGTCGAGCGTCGCCCACACGGCGCCCGCGACGATTACGACGTGTGCCACTACAGCGATCAGTCCGCTCGGCAGCCAAGGGCGATGGGCGGTTGCCCTTGCGCCGGACTCGATCAGCAGGTCGCGCATGGAGATCCTCCAATAAGCGGTCTCCCACACACTGGCACATCCGGCTTTCGGTGCGATGGAGCGGACGTGAAGGGACGATGACGAGCGGGTTAGGAGTTGCCCGCCGAGAGGGGGGCCTCCCACGGCAGGGTGACGGTGAACGTCGTGCCGCGTCCCGGACGGCTCACGACGTCGATCTGTCCGCCGTGCGCTTCGGCGATCCATTTGCAGATGGCGAGCCCCAGGCCCGCCCCCGGCCGCTCACCGGTGCGGGTGCGTGCCGAGTCGGCGCGCCAGAAGCGGTCGAAGATGTGCGGCAGATCGCCGGGGGCGATGCCGATCCCGCTGTCGGCGACGCTGAGGGTGAGTCTGCCGTTGGCGGGCCCGAGCCGCAGGCGCACGCTTCCGCCCGCCGGCGTGTACTTCACGGCGTTGGTGAGGAGATTGAGGATCAGCTGGCGAATCCGGGTCGCGTCGACGGACACCACGACCGGCTCGGCGGGCGTCGTCACTTCCATGCGCACCCCCGCCTCCTCCGCCAGCAGCTCGCCGGTCTCGCGCGCCTCCTCGACGATGCCGCACAGGTCCACGGGCTCGCGGTGCAGCGGCGCGATCCCCTCGTCCGCGCGCGCCAACGTGAGCAGCGCCTCCACCAGCTCGGTCATGCGCTTGATCTCCTGCATCGTCTCCTCCAGCGTGGCGAGGGTGTCCTGCGGGAGGTTGGGCGTGGTGATGGCGCGCTCCACGCCGGCGCGCAGTACGGTCAACGGCGTCTTGAGCTCGTGGCTGGCGTCGGCGGTGAAGCGTCGCAGGGCGGCGAAGCTCCGCTCCAGCCGGGTCATCATCTGGTTCAGGGTTTCGGCAAGGCGGCCGAGCTCGTCCTTCACCAGCGGCTCCGCCAGCCGGCGATGCAGGCTCCGACCGTCCGTGATCTCGCGGACCTCCGTGATGATCTGGTCCACGGGGCCGAGCGCGCGTCGGGAGATCCACGAGCCCATGAGGAGGGCGACGGCGACGCCGAAGGGCAGCACGAGCGCGAACGTGGAGAGCAGCTGATCGGGGCCGAGCTCGGCCGTGCGCACGTTCGCCGCGGCGAGGATGGCGCCGAACTGGGGCCCCGCGTCGCTGAGCGAGCGGACCGCGTAATGAATCGTCGGCCCGTCGGGCTCGATGTGGAAGCTGCCCGGGGACCCGCCGGAGGGGGGACCAGTCGCGATGCGGTGCAGTTGTTCCACCTGCTGGAACGTGAGCGCCCGGGCATCCGACGACGCGAACAAGAGACTGCCGTCGCGCGCGGTGACGATCAGGATGTCGGGGACCGCCTCGAGCAGCGCGGCGACGTCGGGGATGAGCACCGGCCGGTTGGCGGTGTCCGGCCGCACCAGCACCCCGCGGGCCCGGTAGCTTTCCGCCAGGATGCCGGCGGTGAGCGAAGCCTCCGAGCGCATCCGCTGGTCCAGGTCGTGGTAGGATGCACTGCGCCGGTCCAGGTACAGCACCGCGGCGAACGCGGCGAGCGTGAGCACGAGAGCCGCCGAGTACCAGGCGGTGAGCCGGCCGCGGATGGTCTGCATCTCAGGCCTTCACGACGTAGCCCACCCCGCGCACCGTGTGAATCAGCTTCGGCTCGCGCGCATGGTCGATCTTCTTGCGCAGCCGCGTGATCACGACGTCCACGATGTTGGTACCGGGATCGAAGTGATAGTCCCAGGCATACTCCGTGATGAGGGTCCGCGACATGACCCGTCCGTGGTGGCGCATCAGGTACTCGAGCACCGCGTACTCCTTGGGGGTGAGCTCGATGGGCCTGCCGCCGCGCCGCACCTCGCGGCTCCCGGTGTCGAGCGTCAGGTCGGCGACCCGGAGCACCGGCGGCGCGATGGCCTTGGGACGCCGGCCCAGCGCTTCCACCCGGGCGAGCAGCTCTTCCAGGGAGAACGGCTTCGTCACGTAGTCATCGGCGCCCATCTTGAGCGCCTGGACCTTGAAGTCCACCGCGTCCTGCGCGGTGAGCACCAGCACCGGCATCCCCTCGCCCCGATCCCGCAGCGTGCGCAGCACCTCGAGCCCCGACAGCGCGGGCAGGCGGAGATCCAGCACCAGCATGTCGTAGTGCCCGCCCCCCGAGAGGCGGAGCCCCTCGGCGCCGTCGCCTACCAGATCCGCGTGGAACCCGGCCTCGGTCAGGCCGCGCTTGACGTACTGCCCGACCGTCTTGTCGTCCTCGACGACGAGAATCTTCAACCGATGGGGAGATATACCCTGAAGTTCGAGCCGACGCCGACCTGCGATTCGACGTCGATCCGCCCCCGGTGCTCGGCGATGATGCCGTAGCAGATGGAGAGACCCAGGCCGGTGCCCCGACCCTGGGGTTTGGTCGTAAAAAACGGCTCGAAGATCTTGGGCAGATCCTCCCGCTTGATACCGGTGCCCGTGTCGATGAACTCCAGCAGGATCTCGTCCCTACGGTCCGGGTTGATGCGGCTCCGCACGGTGAGCGTGCCGCGCGAGTCCATCGCGTCCATGGCGTTGAGCATCAGCGCCATGAAGCTCTGGATCAGCCGCTCGTGGTCGGCGAGCACCGTCGGCAGACCGGTCGCCAGCTCGCGCGCCACGTTCAACCGCTTGAACCGCGCGTGGTGCTTGAGCAGGAACAGCGTGCGCTCCACCACGCCGTTCACGTCCGTCAGCTTCATGTCGCCGCGCTTGGGCCGCGAAAAGTCCAGCAGGCTCTCCACGATGCGTCGGCAGCGCTGCACTTCGGTGTCGATGATCTTCAGATACTCGTCGTAGCCGTGGCGGTCGGGCGGCGCCAGGTCCGCGGTGCGGAGCGCCAGCGCCTCGCTGCAGGCGAGGATCGTCGCCAACGGGTTGTTGATCTCGTGCATCACGCCGGCCGCGAGCTGGCCCACCGCGGCGAGCTTCTCCGTCTCGGTGAGCCGCTGCTGCGCCTGGCGCCACTCGGTGATGTCCTCGCCGATGGTGATGACATGCGAGATGGCGCCCCCGTCCTGATGCATCGGGATCTTGGTGATCCGGTAGTGACGCGCTTCGCCGGTCGCCTGCGATTCCATCTCGACCTGTTGCAGCTCGCCGGTGTCGAACACGCGGTCGAACTCCCGCTTCAGGAGGTCGCGTGGCTGGCGGTCGAGCACGTCGAAGATCTCGCGCCCCACGGCGTCCTCGCGCGACACACCCTGCATCCCAGTCTCGCGTTTCCGGTTCCAGGCGCGGATCCGGTAGGTGCGATCGATCACGTACAGGCCCACGGGGAGGGAATCGATGATCTGAGCGGCGAAGCTCCGCTGCGCCTCCATCTCATGGGTGCGCAGCGCCACCTCGGACGCGAGGTCCTGCGACAGCTCCGTCGCGGCGATCATGGGGGCGAGGATGCGTGCCACCACGACCACCACGTCGTGCGCGATCCCTTCGTAGCGACCGGTGGGGACGACGACCTCGAGCGCCCCGAGCGGCTCGTCGTCGTGAATCAGCGGCAGCCGGATCACCGCGCCGCCCGGAACATTCTCGCGCTGCGGCCCCTGTCGCACCCACTCCGCCACCGGGGGCAGGTAGCCCGGCACATCCGCCTCGTCGCCCGAGGTGGTCACGGGTGCGTAGCGAGTGCCGTCGGGGGTGCGGAGCCAGAGGCGGCAGCGACGCAGGTTGAGACCGCGTCGCAGCGCGCTCACCACGCCGTGCAGGGCCTCGCCGGACGCAAGGCCCGCCTGCAGCACCGACGCTACTTCCGCGATGACCCGGATACCGGGGTGCTCGGTATCGAGGGAGGGGACGGCCATCGGCGCTAAGCTAGGGATGCCGCTCCCGCCGCGCCAGCGGCACGTCGAAGCGCACGCCCAGGAACGGCCGGACCAGGGTGGCGGTGCCGAAAAATGCCGTGGGGCCGAACACGAGCCCGAAATTGCCGACTCGCAGGCCCAGGAGGGCGGAGCCCGCTCCCCACGGAGACCCGATCCCGAGCGGCGAGTGCACGCCGGCGTAGCCCGTCGTCTCGATCGTGACGTCGACGCCCATGCGGCTTGGCGCCGTGTCCGACCCGAACTCGGCGACGGTCAGAGCGCGGGTCCGGGCGGCGAGCGTGGCGCCGAAGACAAACCCCTGCGAGCCGCCGACGATCGCGCGCTGGTCGATGAATTCGCCGACCCGCGCGCCGAGCGACACCGCCGCGAATGGTCCGGCGCGCAGCGTGCGCCCGTAGCCCACATCGAAGCCCTGCACCTGCCATCCGCTCCCGACGGTGTAGGCCAGACCGAGCATCAAGATCCCGCCGTACGTCTCCTGCGCCGCGAGCGGCGTAGACAAACCCGTCAGGGCTACCAACATTGTGAGCATGGACCGACGCACGTTTGTGCTCCTCACCGGGGCCGGTTCGGCGGCCCTCATCCGTCCGCCCGACCGCCTGTCCGACGGTCCGCCCCGGACGGACGGGCGGAAGGGCGGACGGGCGGTCGGCCGGCTGCGCTTCGAGCTGGACGACCGCCGTCGCTGGTCCCTGTGGTACTACGGCGACGGCGCTCCCGTTCCGCTCATCCGTGACGCGGACGTCGTGACCTGGCTCGCCGACCGCGCCATCGGCCTCGCCGACTTGGAAGATAGCACCGTGGGAAGCCGTCGACCCCCGGGCGGCGACGCCGTGGTGGTGCGCGGCCGAGCCGCCGGCGTCTGGGTGGAGGCGGAGTTTCTCACCGCGGGCGCCGCCGAGACCCCCCAGGCCGTGGTCACCGTCACGGTTTTCCCCGATCGCCTCCTGCCCAGCGTCAAAGGGGTACGCTTCTTCCAGCTCCCCGAGTCCGGTGTGCTGGGCGGGCCCGGCCCGCTGGTCGCCCTGGTGAACGGTTATCACTCGCTCGACCCGTGTCGCGTCGTGGCCGTGGGGGCACCGGAGGCGGCGGACCTGGCCAGCCACGGGGCGCTCGGGCTCGCCCGGGCGGGTCGGGGCCTGGCGATCGCCTTCGATCCGGGCGAGCCCGGCGAGGCCCGCGTCCACCTGGGCCCGGAGGGGCTCGAGGCGGCAAGCCAGTGGCTCCCGACACGACCGCTCCGGCCCGAGGGTGACGCCTCGCGCATGCGGTTGGCGTTCGACCCGCAAGGCGACGGGTTGACCGCCCTCCGAGCCTTGTTCGTCCCTTCGTCGCCGGTCGATCAGGAGCGGCTGGCGCAAGCGGTGGCACCCGCAGGCTGGTGCTCGCGGCAGGAGCTGGCGGGGGGCGTGAGTGAAGCGGACGTGGTGGCGAACACGGAATTCTGCGCCGCCAGCTTCGACCGCAGGTTCTTCCGCTCCATCGAGCTCGACGACGGATATCAACGGGCGGCCGGCGCGTGGGATACCAACGACAAGTTCCCGCACGGCCACGCCTGGCTGACCGATCAGATCCACGCCAAGGGGTTCAAGGCGGGTCTGTGGCTGGCGCCGTTCGCGGTCGCGGAGCGATCGGGGGTTCCGGCCGAGCACCCCGACTGGCTGTTGCGCGATGCCACCGGCCCGGTCGTGTGCGACACGCGCGAGTCGTGGGGCGGTCCGATCTACGCGCTCGACGGGGCGCATCCCAAGGTGCAGCAGTGGCTGTTCGACCTGGCCCGCCGCGTGGTGCGCGACTGGGGCTACGACTACGTCAGAATCGACGCCCTCCGCTGGGCCACGCTCGGGACGGGCCACTACGGGGGCCTGACGCACGCGGAGGCGTATCGTGGCGGGCTGGGCGCGATTCGCGATGGACTCGGCACCGAAGCGTTCGTCGTGGGGAGCGCCGCGCCGCTGCAGCACGCCGTGGGACTCGTGAACGGCATGCGGATCGCCCCGGACGTGGCCGCCAGCTGGGGTGGGCTCCAGCCCGCGGCGCGCGCCGCAGGGCTGCGCAGCTTCTACCAGCGCTCGGCGTGGCTCGACGATCCGGACTGCCTGGTGGTGCGGCCGCCCCTCACACCCGCCGAAGCGCAGGTGTGGGCCTCGCTCGTCGCGGTGACGGGCGGACTCACCCTCTTCTCGGACAACCTCCCGAAGCTCCCGCCCGAGCGGCTCCCCTTGCTGCAACGCACCCTGCCCGTCGCCCCGGTGGCGGGCCGCCCGATCGACGCGGCGGCCGTGGAGCGGGACGTCGCACCGGCCATCGTCGCCGGTAGCGACGTATTTCCCCTCAAGGGGCCCTGGCGCTTCCGAACGGGGGACGACGCCGCGTACCGCGCTCGGGAATTCGACGAGGCGGCGTGGGAGACGATCCCCGTGCCCCAGCGGTGGAGCGAGGCGGGGCATCGGGATTACACCGGCGTCGCCTGGTATCGGACGCGTTTCTCGCTGCCGCCGGCCGCCCCCGGGCGGTCGCTGTATCTCGAGCTCGGCAAGATCGCGGACGCCGACGAGGCGTTCGTCAACGGTGTGAAGGTCGGCCAGACCGGCGACTTCCCGCCCGCCGAGCGCGGCGCCGCACAAGCGTACCGCCGCTATCGCGTCCCATCGGAGACGCTGAACTGGGGCGGCGACAACGTGCTCGCCGTACGCGTGTTCAGCGCCGCGGGAGCGGGTGGTGGCCTCTGGAGCGTGCGTCGTGACATGCCGCCGCGTGCCTGGGTGGTCGAAGGCCTGCCGCGCTGGTGGACCGTGGTGCTCGTGAACTGGGAGGACGAGCCGCTCCCCACGTCGATTCCCCTGAGCGCGCTGGGCCTCACCGGCACCCGGTTCACCGCCTATGACGTGTGGCGCGATACCCCGCTGGCCGATCTCAAAGACGCGATCACTGTCACGCTCGAGCCGCACAGCGCGCTCACACTGGGGGTGCGGCCCGCCGCGGCGCGACCTCTGGTGATCGGGACGACGCGGCATGTCGTGCAGGGGGCAATCGACGTCACGGAAGAGACCTGGGATGCCGCAGCACGCACGCTCGCCGCGAGGTCGACCAACCTCGACGGTCGCGCATACGCGGTCACCGTCGCCGTCCCGAAGGGGATGCGGCCCGGGACGTGCAAAGCCGACGTGCCGTGCACGGTCCGGAGGTTGGAGACGGGGCATGCCGTGATCGAATGGGCCGCCGGAGGCGACGGGCGGGACATCAAGTGGGAATTGAGCTTCCGATCGGCGACGACCAGGAAAGGCAAAGACTAGACGCGAGAGACGCACAGGGGAGAACAGTCAACAGTGTGAGGAGAGCGCCTCAACACCTCGTAGGAAGTACTTCTGGGCGACGAAATACAGAACGACCATCGGGATCACCGCCGTGGTCGCCGCCGCCATCTGATAGGGCCAGTTCAGGTCGTACGCGCCGTGCAGGTGTGCGATCCCCACCTCCAACACCTGCATGTCGGGGGAGGACGTCGCGACGAGGGGCCAGAAGAAGCTCTTCCACTGGTCGGCGAGCGCCAGCACGACGAGCGTTGCGAGCGCCGGCCCGGACAGCGGCAGTACGATGCGCCGGAAGACCGTCCATTCCCCCGCGCCTTCGAGCCGCGCGGCGTCTTCGAGATCGCGTGGAATCGCGAGAAAGCACTGCCGCAGGAAAAAGATCCCGCTCACTGAAACCAGCTCGGTCGAGATCAACCCCTCGTAGCTGTCCACCCAGCCGAGCGCACTGATGAGCAGGAACCGGGGGACGAGCAGTAGAACGGCCGGGATCATGAGCGCCGACAAATAGACGACGAACACGCGGTCGCGTCCGGGAAATCGCAGTCGCGCGAAGGCGTAGGCGGCGGTCGTGCTGGTGAGGACCTGGCCGAGCGCCACGGCGACCGAGAAGATCGCGCTGTTCAGGAAGAACCGGCCGAACGGCGCGGCGGCGAGCGCGGCAGGGAACGTCTCCCAATGCACGCGGCGCAGCGTGTCGCCCTCTCCCAGCAGCGCCGTCGCGACCATATAAAGGAAAGGTGCGAGCACGAGGAGCGCGATCGGCAGGCCGACGGCGTAGGTCGCGCTCGGTCTACGCATACTCGACCCGCCGGTCGAGCAGTTTCAGCTGCGTCCGTGTCGCCACCAGCAACAGCACGAAGAGCAGCAGCGACAGCACGCTGGCCTCGCCGAACTGGAGCTGCTGCCACGCGGTCCGGTAGATGCGATACACCACGACGTCGGTGCTGCCGATGGGGCCTCCCCCGGTGAGAACCACGACCAGCGGGAACACCTGGCACGCGCCCAACACCCCCGTCACGAGCACGAACAGGATCACCGGGCGGAGCAGCGGGAGTGTCACGCGCCGGAACCGCTGCCACGCATTCGCGCCGTCGACCCGGGCGGCGTCCACGTACGCCCGCGGGATGCGCTCGAGCCCGGCATGGAACACGGCCATTTGATACCCGAGCTGCGTCCAGATCGACACGATCATCACCGCGAGCAGCGCCACGCCCGGGTCGCCGAGCCAGTCCACCGGTCTCACTCCGACGCGCGCGAGCAGCTGATTGATCACCCCCGCGTCCGGGTGATACATCCACCGCCACACGAGGGCGACCGCGACCACCGACGAGACGGCGGGCAGGAGGAACAGCGCCCGCAGCAGCCTCGCACCGCGCGAGCGGCCGCGCACGAGCAGGGCGAGCGCGAGCGCGAGCCCCATGGTGACCGGCACGTAGCAGGCGTAGAGCAGCGTACGCCCGAGCGCCGCCCAGAGCTGGGGGCTCGCGAGCGCCTGGGCGTAGCCTGCGAGTCCGATGAAGGGTCGGGCGGGCTCGACGGGGCTGAACCGATGCACGGATAGATACACGGCGAACAGCACCGGACCGGCGGTGAACGCGACGAGGTGCAGCGCCGACGGCGCCAGAAACCCCCAGGCCGCCACGGTCTCGCGCCGCTGCCGCGGCGATGCGGTGAGGCTCCAACCGGCGAGCAGCGCCGCGACCGGACCGAGCGCAGCCAGGCCGAGCAGGAGCACAAGCCAGGGCGCCGTGTCGGCCTCCACGGGGCGGGCCCGCAGCTCGATCCAGCGTCCGGGCCCGAGACGCACGGCGACCACGGCTCGCACGACGCCGGCGACATCGCGCCGCACGACGCCCGCGCCGAGCGACTCCGCGGGCACCACCTCGGCACCTCGGGCAATGGGCGCGAGGCTGGCGGGCGCGCTGCGGGTATCGGGCACTCGGGCCATCGCCTCCTGCATGAGCAGCCGGGCGTCCGAGAGCCAGTCATCCGTGGCGGCGCCTCCGGCCAGGCGCACGTCGGCGAACATCGCCGCCCCGAGCAGGCCGGCGGCCGCCGCGTAGCGCCCGAGCACCTGGCGCCACGGCTCGCCTGCCGCGCCCATCGCCCGCACCGCCTGCGTCCCGGCCACCAGCAGCAGGACCAGCGCCGCGAGGGACCACGGGGACACGGGCCAGGCTCCTCCCCGCGGCTCGGCCGCGACCGCACCCACGACGTCCCAGCCGTCTCGATCGAGCAGCGGCGCGAGCATCGCCTCTCCGGTCCAGCGCACCGCGACCTCCCGCCGCAGCCGCTCGAGCTCCGCGGGCTGGAGAGGCGGTGCCGTGGCGTGCACCAGGGGCGCGGTGCGGTCGTAGATCTCGAAGTCGACGGCGAGTCCCGGGAGCCCGGCCAGGGCGCGCGCCCGGATCAGGAGCTGCGGCAGGTCGTACCCGCCCCCGCCGCGGGCCATCGGTGTGACGATCGCCAGGTACCCCGCCGCGGCGCTGGCGTCGCGAGCGGCGAGCTCCCGCTGCCAGCGAGCGCGCGTCCAATGCGCGGCAGCGGGCGGAAGCAGGGCGGCCGCCGCGAGGCCGAGGACGGCGCCCCGGCGGGCGCGTGCGCGTGGCGTCATCGCGTAGCGCCCAGGAGACGGTCGAGCTCGCGCGCCGTGACGCCCGCGGCGCGCGCCGGGTCGACGCGCGTGATCACGATGCGGTCCATGAGATCGGCGAGCCGATCCGCCACGTCGCGCCACGCCCCGACCCGCGCGCCCCAGGACGGCCGGCCGTGCGCGGCCGCGCGCAGAAACGCCGCGTCCCAGCCGAGCGTGTCCGCCTCCGCCACGGCCCGCGCCGCCGCCGCGACCGCCGGCAGCTCCATGCCCGCCTCCGCCCGCGCCATCGCGGCGGCGGAATCGGTCAGGTCGGCCACGAGCTCCACCGCGGCTTTGCGCCGCGGCGTCAGTGCCGGTACGGCGTAGCCCGAGACGTAGAGCACGGTGGCGGGCGCGACGCCGGCACGGTGCGGGATCGCGACGAATCCCACGTGCAGCCGGCCCGCCGCCACGCTCGCCCGCAGCCGCGGAATCGCCCAATGACCCGTCGTCATGAGTCCGAGGCGCCCGCTTGCGAACAGGCGCGCGATGGCCCCCGGCGCGTCACGCGCGTCGTGGATCCGCGGCGCGAGCCCGGCGCTCGTGCTCCAGCCGGCGTACCAGCGCAGGGCCTCGATCGTGGCCCGCGAGTCGAGACACCCCGAGGCGCGACGGCCATCGGCGCACAACACGTCGCCGCCACCCGACCAGATCCACGGGAGCCACAGCGCGAGCCGGGGGTCGAAGGCGCTTCCCCACTGATCGATCGACCCATCGCCGTCGGTGTCGCGCGTGAGCTGTTTCGCGACACGGAGAAAGTCGTCCCACGTCCAGTCGTCGGTCGGATAGGGAATCGCGGCACGATCCAGCAGATCCTTGTTGTAGGCGACGACCACGGGCGTATAGCCACGGGGCAGACCGTAGAGCCCGGCGCCGCGCCGGAACACCGCCACGAGCATCTGGTCGTAGCGCGCAGTCTCCACGCCGACCCGCCCGAGATAGGGAGCCAGATCGAGCGCACCGCCCCGGTCCACGATCCGCGGCACGTCTTCGTCGTCCAGCAGGAACACGTCGGGCGGATCGTCACCGGCGAGCGCCGTGAGCAGCTCGCGGCGGTACACGTCGCGCGCCGCGACCACGACGGGCCGCCGCACGAGTTCGAGCCCGGGGTGGCGGGCGAGATAGGGCGTGAGCAGCCGCTCCTGAAGCTCGGCGGCCCCCGAGTCGATTCGATCGGCGAGGCCCAGCGCGCCCGGGCCGCCGTCTGCCCGGCCGCCGCAGGTCCAGCACGCGAGGCACAGCCCGAGGACGCGTCTCATCCCAGTCGCGCGCCGCCCGCGTCGAACAGGTGGAGATGCTTCTGGTCGAGCGTGACGCCGACCTGGTCGCCCGGCCGGAAGTCCGGAAAGCCGGCTACCCGTGCGATGACGCGCTGGCCGCCCGTGTCGAGGTGGATCAGCGTGTCCGCGCCGAGCGGCTCGACCACGCGAACCTCCGCCGTCACCGTGCCCTGGTCGGGGGCGCACACGCGCACATGCTCGGGGCGCACGCCCAGATGGATCTCACCTTCGTAATGCTCCAGGGGGACCGCGATCGACCAGGCACCGCAGTCGACCACTCCCCCGCCCCCGCCCCGGCCCGTTCCTCGTCCGCGCCCCTTGAGCACGTTCATGCCGGGGTTGCCGATGAAGCGCGCGACGAACACGTCGGCGGGCTGCCCGTACACCTCGGCGGGCGAGCCCAGCTGTCGCAGCCGCCCGGCGGCGAGCACGGCGATGCGCTGGCCCATCGTCATCGCCTCGACCTGATCGTGCGTGACGTACACGACGGTGACACCGAGGGCGCGGTGCAGCGCGAGCAGCTCGGCGCGCAGCTCGCCGCGCTGGGTCGGATCGAGGTGTGCCAGCGGCTCGTCGTAGAGGAACACGCGCGGCTCGCGCACGATGGCTCGAGCCAGGGCCACCCGCTGGCGCTCTCCACCCGAGAGCGCACCCGGCCGGCGCTCGAGCGTTGCCGTGATGCCGAGCCGGTGGGCGGCCTGCTCCACCCGGCGCGCAATCTCGGCTGCGGCGACTCCGCGCACCTCCAGGCCGAACGCGATGTTGCCCCGCACCGAGAGGTGGGGGTAGAGGGCGTGGCTCTGAAACACCATGGCGACATCGCGGTCGCCGGGGGACAGCTGCGTGACGTCGCGGTCGCCGATGAGGATCTCGCCCGCGCTGGGGCTTTCGAGTCCCGCGATGCAGCGCAGCACGGTCGTCTTGCCGCATCCCGAAGGCCCGAGCAACACGAAGAACTCGCCGTCGCGTACGTCGAGCGACACGTCCGCGACCGCCTGCGTGCCGCCGGGATCGTACGTTTTGGCGAGACCGCGCAGTGTGACGGACGCCATGCCCGGGCGGTCCTAATGCCGGCTCGGAAGCCTGAAATCGACGGGGATCTGGAAGCGGACGCGCACGGCGCGCCCGGCCACGCGGCCGGCGGAGAAGCGCGCGCCGCCGACGTAACTCTTCGCCGCCTCGTTGAAGCGCGGGTCGGTGCTCTCGATCACCCGGATCGACCCCTCCTCGACCCGGCCGGTCGTGTCGATGACGGCCGGCGCTCCGCACGACAGCCTCGTGAGCGCGAGGGCGATCAGGGCGAGGCCGCGCCCGCCACTCACAGCGACGCGATCTGGCGGAGCAACTCGGCGTCGTCGCGCCTGGCCCCGAGCTCCGCTTCGACGTGGCGCCAGCGCAGGATCCCCTGTCTATCGACCAGGAAGTAGGCCCGCGTCGAAAAGAAACGGTCCACCAGGAGCGTCCCGTACGCACGGCTCACGTCCCGCTTGAAGTCGCTCAACAGGTCTTGGCGCATGGCGTATTTCGCCTTGTACTCCTTGAGCGTGGGCACCGAGTCCACGCTGATGGGCAGCACCACCGTGTCCGCGCGCTCGAATGCCGCGTAGTCCTCGCTGAACGCACAATTCTCCGCCGTGCAGGTGCTCGTGAACGCGAGCGGGAAGAACGCCAGCAGCACGTGGCGCCGGCCACGGAAGCTCGAGAGCGTGACGTCACTCCCCGCGGTGGACGGAAGCGTGAAGTCGGGGGCGGTGGTCCCCACACGGGGGCCGGCTGGGCAGGGGGAGGGGGAGGGGGAGGTGACGGTCACAACGCGGGCTCCTTGGCTCCGGCTCGGGACGCGGAACGGATCGCGACGCTCTGGGGTTACGACAGTACACAATGTCATCGCGCAAGACTCGGCGGGCAACCCGCGGGCGTGTCGGTTTGAAATCGGCATGCGGGCCGTGCATCTTTCCCGCGGCCCGCCACCCCGCCACGAAAGGAGTGGCCGACCAATGGCACAGAGCGTAAAGGATCGCACGACCGGTCAGACCGCCAAGGAGCGGACCATGGCGCATACCCTGCCGCCACTGCCGTACGATTTCGGGGCGCTCGAACCCTACATCGACGCCCAGACGATGCAGATCCACCACGGGAAACATCACCAGGCGTACGTCAACAACTTGAACGCCGCGCTCGACAAGCACCCCGAGCTGCACAACAAGACACTGGAGGACCTGCTGCGCGGCATCAACGGCATCCCCGAGGACATCCGCACGGCGGTGCGCAACAACGGCGGCGGCCATCACAATCACTCGCTGTTCTGGACGATCATGGCGCCGGCCGGCAAGGGCGGCGGCGGCGAACCGAGCGGCGCACTCGCCGATGCGATCAAGAAAAGCTTTGGCGACGTCGCCAAGTTCAAGGAGCAGCTGGCGGGCGCCGCGACGACCCGGTTCGGCAGCGGTTGGGCCTGGCTCGCTCTCGCGGGTGGGAAGCTCGAGTTGTTCAGCACCGCGAATCAGGACAGCCCGCTCATGGACGGCAAGACTCCGGTGCTCGGCCTCGATGTGTGGGAGCACGCCTACTACCTCAAGTACCAGAACCGCCGGCCGGATTACGTGACGGCGTGGTGGAACGTGGTCAACTGGCCTGAGGTGGGAAAGAGGTACGAGGCGGCGAAGAAATAGATGGCTAGACGTCGAGACGGCCAGCGGTGAACAGTACGAGGGGCCAGGAAGACACGCCTGGCCCCTCGTCGCTCACAGGTGGAGATTGACAACGGGGAGGATCTTGAAGGGCGCCCTGTTGTTCTTGGCCCGGTTCACGATCCCGATCTGTACACCGTGCAGCTCGTACGCGGAGTTATAGAGTCCGATCGTCAGCCCGCGTTGGGGGCCGCGCACCCGGTTGTAGGCGCTGACGGCCAGCCCGGTCAGCGCGCGACTGTCCACACTGTATCCGGCGATCCCGACCCCGCGCACCGCGGCGTTCGCCACGACTGCCAGCCCCCCGATCGCGACACCGGTGAGGCGGCCGTTCGTGACCACGGCAAGACCTCCGATCGCGATACCGCTGATCGAGCCGTTCGCCACCGTGCCGAGACCGCCGACTGCGACTCCCCGGACCGCGTCGTTGGCGACGAGGCCGAGCCCCGCGACGCCCACACCGGTGATGTCACGATTGGCGACCGTGCCGAGGCCCGCGACCGCCACCCCGACGATGTCCGCATTCGCCACCGTGCCGAGGCCGGCGACGGCGATGCCCGTGATGCGCCGGTTCGCCACGGTCCCGAGACCGCCCACGGCGATACCGCTGATGTCGCGGTTCGCGACGGTGCCGAGCCCCCCCACCACGAGGCCGCCGAAATCGCCGTTCGACACGGCGCCCAGCCCGCCCACGGTCACCCAGCGCGCCCGTCGCTCGGCCACGACCCCGCCGACGCCCAGAGCGATGCCGTTCACGATCTGTGAGCCCGGGACGAGACCCGCCTGGATACCGTTGACGGTGCCGGTCAGCGGCTCGCGCGGCTTCCACAGGGTGACGTTGATGCCATTCACGCGCTCGAGCCCGGCGTCCTGGATGTTGATGCGCAGCCCGTTTACCCGCGGCGCGTTGCCGATGCTGATGCCCCAATCGTGGATCGTGAGGCCGACATGGAAGTGACCGGTGGCGCTCGAGTCCTGCGCGACGAGCGGAGTGGAGAGAGAAGCGATGACGAGGCACACCCGGCGGAATCCGGTCGTCACGGCGGTCCAGTGCGGTGGAGGATCAGGCGTCCTACGGGGGTCGCGGCCCCCGCGTTTCACTCGTCCAGCGCCTCGGTGAACACCTCAGCCGTCCCATCTTCGGCGTAGCGCACCGTGACCCGCCAGGGGCGGCAGCACACCTGGCAGTCCTCCACGTACTCCTGCACCGAGCCCCCTCCAGGGTCGAGCCCGAGCTCGTTGGCCTCCCCGCAGTGCGGGCACACGACCAGCACCTCGCTTTCGGCCGTGCCGTCGCCGAGCGGCAAGTCTTCGTCATCGAGCGGATCGCCGTCCGGATCGGGGGGAGGCGTCACCGCGAGCCGAACACCGAGGTCGTACCGTTCTTGTCGAAGGTCAGGATGTAATACTTGGCCGGCGCGTCCGATTCCATCCCCGGCGACCCGGCCGGCATGCCCGGAACGGCCACTCCCGCAATCCCGGGCCGCTCCTTGAGCAGGCGTTGGATCACGTCGGCGGGAACGTGCCCTTCGACAACGTAGCCGTCCACGATGGCCGTGTGGCACGCGGTCAGCTTGCGCGGCACCCCGTAGCGCTCCATCACGCCGGCGAGGCTCGACGTATCGTGCACCGTCACCCGGAATCCCGCGGCCTGCACGTGCTCCACCCACTTCTTGCAGCAGCCGCAGCTCGGGCTCTTGTACACAACGACTTCCGGTCCGGGCGACGGCGCCGCGACGGCGAGGCCCGCGACGCCGATCACGGTCGCGGCGAGCGCCAGAGCGCCCCAGTGGCGTGGACCGATCATGCGACTGCCTCCGTGGCGCGGGACAGCGTGTCCAGCATCGCCTCGTGCAGCGCGCCGTTCGAGGTCACGAGGCTCCCGGTGTAGATCGAGCGCTCACCACCCAACCCGGTGGCGCGGCCGCCTGCCTCCTCCACGATCATGTGGAGCGCGGCGACGTCCGCCCGGTCGGCTTCGGTGACCGGGCTCGCGTCGGGCTTTTGCTCAACGCGCAGCCGCTTCGTGCCGAAGAATGTAAGGGCGATCTCGTCGGCGCGATCGGCGATGTCGCCGAGCAGGGGGAGCCAGTCGCTGGGCCGCACCGGGTCAGGGACGCCGAATCTTCGCCGGCTGGAACAGCGGGAGGTACTGCCCGTACCCTTCCGCTTCGAGCCGCTCCAGGGGAATGAACCGCAGCGCCGCGGAGTTCATGCAGTAGCGTAACCCGGTGGGAGCGGGCCCGTCGTCGAACACATGTCCGAGATGGGAATCGGCGTGCGCCGAGCGGACTTCGGTGCGCACCGTAAAGAGGGAGCGATCCGTTTTCTCGCGGATGTTCCCGGGGTCGAGCGGCTTGGTGAAGCTGGGCCAGCCGGTCCCGGAATCGTACTTGTCGAGGGAGCTGAAGAGCGGCTCGCCCGAGACGACGTCCACGTAGATCCCGGGCTGGTGGTTGTCCCAGTACTCGTTGTTGAACGCCCGCTCGGTGGCATCACGCTGCGTCACCTCGTACTGCAGCGGCGTGAGCGTACGCCGCAGATCGCCGTCGCTCGCCTTCTTGAAGTCCATAGGATGCCATCCTGTCGGTCGAGCCGCGGGAGCGGACGTTTGCGCGGGTGCGGCGCCCGCGCCCAGCAGCATCAGGGCCAGCCAGGCCGGCACTGCACCCTTCGTCGTAAGCACCACGTGATCACCTCCGGAACGTGGAGCGGATGGGATTCGAACCCACGACCCCCTGGTTGCAAACCAGGTGCTCTCCCAGCTGAGCTACCGCCCCGCCCCTACAACCTAGCGGGGATTGGGCGGAAAGTGAGCAGACTGACAGGTAGACGCCTCTTTACACTCAATCCTCCAACCCGCTAGCCGTCTCGGCGTCTCGGCATCTGCCTGTCCGGCTCGCCGTCTCGCGACTACACTCCGCCATGCGCCTCAAGCTCGCGATCCTGGTCGGCGGTCCGTTCATGGCCTGTCACTCCAGCCCTCCCCCCCTCCGGCTCGGCACCACCTACACCGTCCAACAATCCGGCGTCCTCGCCGTGCTCGAGTCGCTCTGGACCGGCCCGCGATTCACCACCGTCGTCGCGCCCTCGGGCCAGATCCTGCGCGCCGCGGCGAACGGGGATCTCGACGTCGTGATCACGCACGCTCCGGCGCTGGAGCAGCGCGTGCTGGTCGACCCCGGACACGCCCTGCTCCGCTGCCCCCTCGTCGCCAGCCGGTTCGCGATCGTCGGACCGGCGGCGGATCCCGCGCGCGTGGCCGCGGCCCCGTCGGCCGCCGCGGCATTCCGCCGCATCGCCGCCGCGGGCGGGCCGTTCGTGTCGCGCGGCGATTCGTCCGGAACGCACGTGAAAGAGCTGGCCCTGTGGCAGGCGGCGGGAGTGACGCCCGCAGCGCGCTGGCGCATCGAATCAGGGGCCGACCAGGCGGCCACGCTTCACCTCGCCGACGAGCGCGACGCCTACGCCCTCGCCGACCTCCCCACATACGCCAAGCTCCGGGACTTGAGCCTGCGGGTTCTCTTCGTGGCCGATACGGCGCTCACCAATCCTTACACGTTGTACGTAACGCGCCATCCGAGCGCCGCGGCGGCCGCGGGCGCGTTCGCGCGCTGGGCGACACAGGCAGGCCGGGCGGCGATCGTGGGATTGCGCCTCCCCGACGGCAGGCCCGCGTTCGACCCCCTAGCGAGCGGATGCGCGGCGGTCGCTACCGGGCAATGGTGACGGCGCGGCTTCCCGGCAGCAGCGTGGCAAACGACGCGTCCGCAACGTCCAGGATCGCCGCAGTGTAGGCGCTCGGCTGGGCCTTGCCGGGGACGGCAAGGCGCAGCAAGGCTCCATCGGAGAGATGCCCGGTGATGATGGCACGCCACCGGGTGGAGGACAGTCGTTGCGTGAACAGTCGATAAGTCGAACCAGCCGGCGCCAGCACGCTGTCGATGCGCGCGCTCGTGTCGGCTCCGACGAGCTGCACCAGCATCGCCCGATCCGTTGATCCCGCGTTGGCGAGCTGTGCGGAGAAGGTCACGGAGGCGGGGGCGGCGGGTTCGCTGCAGCCGGTCGCGGCCATCGCCCAGGCCACGCCCAGCGCCGTCAGGTATCGCTTCATGGTCGTACCCTCGCGGCCGTGACGGCCGGGCCTGCCGCTGCCACCTGCCCGGTGCGCACGAGCCAGCGCAGGAAGTCGCCGATGTCGAATGTGTTGTTGTGATTGCCCTGCAAATCGAGGTAGCGGGTCTGGTCGTCATTGGCCGGCACCTGACCCTGGAACTCGAGATTCAGCACCTGCTGCAGCGTGAGGGCTGGTTCCGCGATGTGCAGGGTCATTCCCCGCCCCGTCGTCTGCGTCCCGTCGGTCACGCCGACCTGGAACGTGTATGTCCCCGTGTCGGTGGGCCAGCCGCTCAACACGCCGCCCTGTGAGAACGTCACGCCCGGCGGAGGCGCACCGGACGTCACCGTCCACGTGTAGGTGCCCGAGCCACACGCCGCGGTGATGACGGTGTTGTACGCGTATCCCCACAGGCCCCCGGGAAGCGGCGACGCCGTGGTCACCGCCAGCGACTGGGGACCCGTGTTCAACACGAAGCGGACGGCGCCGTTGGGCGCGATCTGGCTGATCGTGTCGAGGCTGAAGCCGGGACAGCCGGTCGAGTTGAGGTCGTCGCTCGGCAGCGTGGTGTTGGAGAGCGTCGTGTTCCCGGTCGTGCCGGGATACAGATCCCCCGCGTCGCCGCGATCCGAGCAGCCGACGAGCGGGGCCCCCGGATAGCAGCGACTCGCGGGGTCCGCGTCGAGGTTGCCGAATCCATCCGCCTGGACCGGCTCGAGGCCGTGAATCGAGCCCACGTTCACATGGTTGAAATCGTTGTTGGGGCCCGGTGTGTTGAGACCGTCGGCCACCTGCGCCGAGTCCACGTGCCAGACGATCAAGCCGCCGCCGCACGACGTGGGTGGATTCGCGGAGGCGTACCAGACCCGGCAGTGGTAGCGAATCATCGCGCTGTCCGACAGCACGCCCTGGCGGTTTTCCAGCAGGAAGTATTCGCCGCGCGGGTTCGATCCGCCGACGGGGACGAACAGGGCGGTGTCCACGCCCGCTTTCGCCGGACCGAACCTGTACGCCCCGCCGGTGGTCAGCGGCGTGACAATCACCCAGCCAAGCTCGTTGAGCGACCACACATCCATGCGCGAGGGACTGGACGGAGACGTGTAGTTCCCGCTCCCCATCAGACTGAACTCGCCGACGCCCTCGCTCGCGCCGTCGGTGTCGTACAGGTCGGGGAGCCCGAATCCGTGTCCCGTTTCGTGCGCCACCGTGCCGATCGGCATGATCGCGGTGGTGTCGCATCCGCTCGCGCCCCCCACGCCGCTCTCGAGGATGTAGTCGGCCACCTTCACGTTCACGGTCTGCCCGTTCACCACGGTGGTCGAGTGCGTGACATACGGCCCCAGGGCGAAGCGATGTGACCACAGATGATTGTTGCCTTTCGGGCCGCACGCTCCGTCGAGCGCCGGCTGCATGAACGCCACCAGATCGACGAAGCCGTCGCCATCGCTGTCGTATAGCGTCCAGTCGATCTGGCTGTCCAGCTTGCGCAGCGCCTCGGTCAGCCCGCTTTGCATGCGCGCCCTCGCATTGGGGGAGAACAGGCCGTTGCAGTCGGTCGAGCCTGGGTACGGGTTACCGCTGCAGGTACCGGGCACGCCCGTGTAATTCACCTCGTTGGAGTCGAGCGCGGCGTAGCCGTAGGTCTGCCCCTGCACGGTCAGCAAGCCGTTGGACAGCTCCGCGTAGTACGACGCGTAGGTGTACGGGCGGCCGGCGGAAGCGCCGGTGGGCGCGGGCGCGAACAGGACGTCGTCGAACTGACTGGTGGGTCGGATCTCGCTCGCCGGCGTGTTCTTGAACCGAAACAGGATGGCCGGCACGCGCAGCACGCCGGAGACGACGGGCCCGGCCGCGAGCGGCGCGCCCTGCACCCGGGGAGCGCGTCCCTCGGTCACGAGCGGCGCGTTCAACGCCGGAAAGTTCCGCTGCCCGAGCAGCTGCTGGCGGGCGCTCCGCACGGCGCGCGCCTGCTTGCGCCACACGCCGTCCTTACGGAAATCGAACCCGCGAATCTCGCGGCGCACGCGCGGCGGGCCCTGCTGGGCCCGGCCGGCGGCGGGGAGGCACACCGCGGCGAGCACTGTCAGAAACAGCGTGTGACCAGACTTCACGCGGATACTCCTGGGATCCTCGAAAAGGGTCGGGCGCGACCTTCCATTTTAGAGCGCGGCCGACGCGGCGGCTGTGTGATTCCTCACACCGCGCTTCGCGAGTACTACCCCAAGCAGCATGAATCCGATCACGCCCCCCACGACCTTCCCCTCGTACAGCCACGGATGCGCCTCGTCGGCGGGAGGCACGAACCCGAGCACGATGGACAAGAGGACCGCGGCGAGACCGACCAGCCCCAGCAGCGCGGTGCCGGGCGTCCGCTCGCGACGCAGCCGCAGATACGTCGCAAACAGGTAGAGATACGGAATGAAATACAGGATCAAGGTGGTCTGCGTGAGCACGAGGTAGGCGCTCTTGACGCTTGAGCCGACGAGGCTCGCGATCACGAAGAGGGTCGCGATCGCGCCCTGGACGAGCAGCCCGACGTGCGGCGTTTGCCAGCGCGGATGGATCCGGCCGAACGCCGCGGGCAGCGCCCCGTCCACGCCGGCGACGTACGGCAGCCGCGCCGAGCCAGCGAGCCACGCGCCCACCCCGCCGAGATTGCCGAGCACCAGGAGGATCGCCACGAGCCCCGCCACCGGGGCCAGCCACCCCGCGCCCAGCCGCTGCACCAGCGCGGCCGTCGCCTGCGGCATGCCGTTGGTGATGCTCACCGTGTCCGGAGGCAGGGCGACCAGCATGGCCCCCGTGCCGAGCACGTACATCGCCACGATCGCGAATCCGGAGAGCAGCACGCCGCGTCGCAAGGTCGGCGCGGCGTCGTGAATCTCGTCGCCCAGCGTGGGCGCCAGCTCGAGTCCCGCGAAGGCGAACGTCATGGTCGCGAACAGGTTGATCGACGGGAGGTCGAATCGCGCGGGGACGAGCCCGCGCGCGGCGAGCGGCGTCGCGCTGCCGCGCGTCACCAGGGACCAGACGGCGAGCAGCACGAAGATCAGCGCGGGAAGCCAGGTGCCGTATCCCCCCAGGTTCTGCAACCGCTTCCCGACCTGCAGGCCGACCACGTTCACGCCCACGGCGAGCCACAGTCCGGCGAGCGACAGCGCCGCGATGAACGCGGGATCGTCGCCCAGGTGCACGAAGCGCGGGCCGGCGGCGTAGGCGGCGATCGCCGCCGTCGCGACGAGCAGCGAAGGAAAGTAGAACAGGTTGTTCACCCAGTATCCCCACCCCGCTACGAACCCGTGCAGCGGTCCGAACGCCCGCCGCACCCAGCGGTAGATCCCACCCGCCGCGGGATCGATATCGGCCAGCTCCCGCACGGCGACCGCCGAGGGCAGAAAGAACACGATCATCGCCAGGAGCCAGAGGCCGAGACTGGCGAGCCCGAACTGGCTCGCGGCGGTGGTGAGCCAGCGCAGCCCAACGATGGCGCTGATGTTGAAGAGCACCACGTCGCGCAGCCGCATCACGCGGGGGAGCTGCTGGCTCACGTCACGGACCGGTGGGATGCACGCGCGCCGCCAGCCAGCCGACGCCCACGCCGAGCGCCGCGCCGCCCGCGACGTCCGTCGGAAAGTGCTTGCCGGCGGAGACCCGCAGTGCCGCGACGCCCAGCGATGCCGCATACAACAAGACGGCGTTGCGGGTGCGGTGGGGCAGCCGCTCCCGGCCGGCCATCACCACGTACGCGGTGCTCGCGGCGAAGGCGAGCGCCGCGTGCCCCGAGGGAAGCGAACGCCGGCTGTCGACGTCGGTAGCGGCCGCCGCCGCGTCAGCCGTGTAGAGCACCGGCCGGCTGCGGTGCGCCAGCACCTTGAGCCATTCGGACGCCGCCAGCGTCCATGCCAGCGCGTTGGCGTACACGACCGCGTGACCCCGCACCTGGGCCGGCGTGGCTCCCGCGAGCGACGCTAGCCCCGAGCCGGCGACGACGCCCGCGAGCAGCACGCTGCTCGCGGTCCCGGCGGACCCCGAGAAGGTGTGCAGCGCCGCGTGATCGATGCCGGACAGCGAGGCGGGGTCGCACGGCGCGCAGGGCGGTGCGCCGCGGGGCAGCCCCGCGACTTCGGGAATGACGGACAGCCCACCGGCGACCAGCACCGACGCCGCATCCCACCAGGCGACGTGATACCGGTCTTGTGTCGCCGCCGGTTGCGCGGCGACGGTCAACAAAGTGATCGCCACGGCCAGCGGGCGCATCGCCCTTCAACTTACGTTCCGAGGGGAGGGCGTGCTGACGCGTCGCATCTCTCGTGCCCTTGCGGTTTTAGGCCACCGCCACTAGCATGTAGGCTGCATTTTCCCATCACCGCCCTGGGGGCCCCGTGCACACCGAGACCCTGCAGCACGTCGCATTGTTCGATAAGTGCAAAACCTTCACCAAGGCCCGGGAGCTGCAGGCTGCCGGCCTGTACCCGTATTTCCGGCCGATCTCGCACTCCGAAGACACGGTCGTCGTCATCGAGGGCAAAGAGCGGATCATGATGGGCTCCAACAACTACCTGGGGCTCACCCATCATCCGGAGGTGCTCGCGGCCGCCAAGCAGGCGCTCGAGCGCTACGGGTCGGGCTGCACTGGCAGCCGGCTCCTGAACGGCACGCTCGATCTGCACGAGCGGCTGGAGCAGGAGCTGGCCGAGTTCTTCGGGAAGGAAGCGTGTCTCGTCTTCTCGACGGGCTACCAAGCGAACCTCGGCCTGATCTCTGGGCTCGTGGGTCGGGGCGACGTGGTGTTCCTCGACAAGCTCGACCACGCGTCGATCGTGGACGGCGCCAAGATGTCCTACGGTGAGACCGTGCGCTTCAACCACGGCGACCTGGGCAGCCTCGAGCGCAAGCTGCAGCACGCGTCCCCGGGTACCGGCATGATGATCATCGTCGACGGCGTCTACTCGATGGAAGGTGACATCGCCGACATTCCGAATCTGCTCAAGATCGCGCAGAAGTACGGCGCCGCGCTCGCGATCGACGACGCGCACGCCGTGGGCGTACTCGGCCCCCGCGGTGACGGCACCGCGGCGCACTTCGGCCTCACCGATGAGGTCGACATCATCGTGGGTACGTTCTCCAAGTCGCTCGCCTCGATCGGCGGCTTTGCGGCGGCCTCCGAGAGCGTCATCCACTTCCTCAAGCACCACTCGCGGCCGCTCATCTTCACGGCCGCGCTGCCGCCCGCCAACACGGCGGGCGTGCTCGCGGCGCTCCACCTGCTACAGCGTGAGCCCGAGCGCCGCGACTGCCTCTGGGCCAACACGCGGCGGCTGCAGGAGGGATTGCGGTCCATCGGGTTCGACATCGGCCCCAGCCAGACGCCGATCGTGCCGGTGCTCATCGGCCCGCTCGAGAAGACGTTCCTGTTCTGGCGCAAGCTGTTCGAAGCGGGCGTGTTCACCAATCCGGTGGTGCCGCCCGCGGTGCCGCCGTCGCATTGCCGCCTCCGCACCAGCCTGATGGCGACGCACGCGGCGCAGCAGATCGACCACGCGTTGGAGGTGTTCGCCCGGCTCGGCAAAGAGCTGGGGGTCATCTGAGCCTTCCGGAGATCGCGCCCGTCAGCGACGGGCGCGGTCTCTCGCAGTTCATCGCCTTCCCTTACGACCACTACCGCGGCGATCCGCTGTGGGTCCCGCAGCTGCGGATGGACGTCCGCACCCTGCTCACGCCCGCTAAGAACCCGTTCTTCCAGCACGCCCAGGCGCAGTATTTTCTGGCGCGGGTCAACGGTCGGACCGTCGGGCGAGTCGCGGCCATCAAGAACGACGCGCATACGCGTGAACACGGCGACCGGGTCGGCTTCTACGGCTTCTTCGAATGCATCGACGATCCGGCGGTGGCGCGGGCCCTGTTCGACACCGCCGCCACCTGGCTACGCGAGCGTGGCCTGCGGGTCATGCGCGGGCCCATGAGTCCCTCGGTCAACGACGAGTGCGGCCTGCTGGTCAAGGGCTTCGACACGCCGCCCACCCTGATGATGCCCCACAACCCGCCGTACTACGTCGGCCTGCACGACAGCTACGGCTTCGCCAAGGCGAAAGACCTGCTCGCCTTCGAGAGCCCCGACGCCCGGATGCCCGAGCGCATCGCGCGCGCGGCCACCGTGATCGCCGAGCGCAAGCACATCACACTGCGGCCGTTGAACATGAAGCGCTTCAAGCAAGAAGTGGAGCTGGTCAAGGCGCTCTACAACCGGGCCTGGGAGAAAAACTGGGGCTTCGTTCCCCTCACCGACGCCGAGATCGATCACCTGGCCAAGCAGCTCAAGGCGATCGTGGAGCCAGACCTAGTGTGCTTCGCGGAGCGCGAGGGTGACGTGATCGGATTCGCCGTGGCGCTCCCCGATTTCAACGTGGCCTTGAAGCACAATCCCTCGGGGCGCCTGTACGGGCTGCCGAAGATTCTCTGGTACGCGCGTACGATTCATCGCTGCCGCATCCTGCTGCTCGGCACGCTGAAAGAGTACCGCATGAGCGGCGTGGACGCCCTCATGTACCATTGGATCTGGACCAAGGGCGCGATCCACGGCTATCACTGGGGCGAAGGCGGCTGGATCCTCGAGGACAACGTCCCGATGGTGAACGCCGCGCTGCAGCTCGGCTTTCGTCCGTACAAGACGTACCGGATCTACGACAAGTCGCTGTGAGGGCGTTCGTCACCGGCGGGACAGGCTTCGTCGGAGCGCACCTGGTGCGGGCGCTCCGGGCCCAGGGCGACGCGGTGACGTGTCTGATTCGTACACCCGCCAAAGCGAGGGCGCTGGGGTGGACCGACATTCGGCTGGTGCAGGGCGACCTGGACGACGCGCGCGCCCTGCGCGACGGCTGCGCCGGCGCGGAGGTGATCTACCACGTCGCGGGACGCATCAGCGCGCGCGGTCTCGACGAGTTCATGCGGGCCAATCGCGACGGCACGGCCAACGTGCTCGAGGCCGCGGCCGAACAGCCGCCGCGGCGGTTCGTGCTCGTGTCGTCGCTCGCGGCCGCCGGCCCGACGCGCCCGGGAGCCCCGATCGATGAGACCCGGCCGCCGTCCCCGGTCACGCCGTACGGCCAGAGCAAGCTCGCGGCGGAGGTGCTGGTGCGGGCGATGGCGTTTCCTTGGACCATCGTGCGCCCGCCGACCGTATACGGCGAGCGGGATCGCGAGGTCCTCAAGCTGTTCAAGCTGGCGCGGCTCGGGCTCGCCCCGGTGTTCGGTGACGGATCCCAGGAGCTGTCGGTCATCTACGCAGGGGATCTGGCGCGCGCGCTGGTGGCGGCCGCCGCGTCCGCCACGGCGAATCGCGTGTACTACGCCGCTCACCCCACGGTGACCACCAGCGGCGGGCTGGTCCGGGCGATCGGGCGCGCGGTCGGCCGCGAGCCGCGCGTCGTCCCGCTGCCCGCCGCCGTGGTGCGCGGCCTGCTGTGGATGATCGGCTCGGTCGCCCACCTGGCAGGCCGGGCGACGCTGCTTTCGTCGGACAAGGCGGCCGAGTTCCTCGCCCCGGCGTGGACCTGCCGCCCCGAGGCGCTGATGCGCGACACGGGATGGCGCCCCGAGACCGACCTCGAAACCGGACTGCGACGAACCGCGCAGTGGTACCGGAAAGAGGGGTGGTTGTGACGAGATCGTGGTACGATGCTACGACGCTACGTCTTACGTCGTTACAGGCAACGTGGCGTCGTAGCGTCGTACAGCGGTTCGCAGCCGTGGACGTCGTCACCCTGGTCTACATCGCCGTCGCGACCGCCGCGGTACTGGCGTTCTCCGGCCACGATCACGCCGGCTGGAACCTGCTGCTCACGGCGCACGCCCTCATCCTGGTCCTGGTGCTGATCGCCCCCGCGGCGCGGCAGGCGGGCCCCGTGGGTCAGTTCCTGGGCGACTGGTACCCCATGCTGCTGCTGGGCGGGTTGTACGCAGAGGTCGGCGTCCTCAACGTGGACCTCGCCTACCAGCACGACCTGGCCGTCCAGCGGCTCGAGCTGTGGGCGTTCGGCTCTCAGCTCTCGTATCGCTGGATCCGCGAGATGCCGAACCCGCTGCTGTCGTGGTTTCTCCACGGCTGTTACCTCGCCTACTACGCCATTCTGTACGCTTCGCCGCTCGGGCTGTGGTTGAGCGGTCGCCGCGCCGCGGCACGGCACACCATCTTCGCCGTGATGATCACGTTCTATCTGTGCTACGTGGTGTTTCTGTTTTTCCCGGTGGCGGGACCGCGCTACGCGTTCGATCTCGCGCACAACGCGGCGACGGACGTGTGGCCGGCGCGGGCGACGCAGTGGCTGCTCGACCGCGGCGACTCGTGGGGCGCGGCGTTTCCGTCGTCGCACGTCGCGGCCGCGGTGGTGGCGGCCGTGTGCGCGCTGCGCTACTGGCGACGCCTGGGACTGGTGCTCACGCCGTTTACGATCGGGCTGGTGCTGTCGGTGGTGTACGGGCAGTTTCACTACGCGGTGGATGCGGTCGCGGGCCTGATCGTGGCAGGCGCGGTGCTCGCCTCCCACACCATCTACTACGCGACCGCGCCCGTCCCCACGCCGGCGCTCGCCGAGCGCGGGCTCGAAACCGGCCGGGCCTAGCCGGAGAGGGCCGCCGCGCGCGAGGCGACCGTGTCGAGGTCCCCACCGAGGGCGTCCATCTTCCGCTGAAACCGACAGTCGATGATCAGCAGCCCGACCACGTACGCCGTCAGATTGACCAGGAAGATCACGCTGAAAATGAGCGGGTACGGCAGCCACACTCCGAAGTAGAGCGCGAACCGCTTCACCCCGGGGTCGAGCTTCGAGCGATCGGCGATACTGGTCATCAGCAGGATCGCGGCGAGCGCGAGCAGCACCAGCCGCCACGAGACCAGGCCGGCCGCGGCGAGCCCCGCGAAGATCGCCGCCTCGGAGGCGCGGTCGAGCTGCGTGTCGAGCCGCCGCCCGGCAGCCGACGCGAGGCCGTACGCCCGCGCGATCCCGCCGTCGATCCCGTCCACAACCTGTCCCAGCGCCATGAGGGCCAGCCCCACGCCGAGGCGTCCGGCCGCGAGCGCCACGCCGGCTGCCGCGCTCGCCCCGAACGCGGCCCACGTCACCTGCGCGGGCGACAGACCGAGTGTCTCGTGACACAGCCGCAGCAGCGGGCGGATCGCGCGGTCGGCGCCCCGTCCGATCGCGGGCGCGAAGTCAAACACGGTGACGGTACCAGTACAGGGCCGCGTAGCCCGCGAGCAGCAGCACGAACAGCGTGCCTTCCTTGAGCTTGTCGGGCACCGTGACGAGCCACCCGCGCGTCACCCACGTCGAGTAGGGGTACAGCGGCATCTTCTCGAAGCGCACGCTGTAATCCATCGCGACGTGGATCGCGAAGAACAGCAGCGGCACGACGCTGCCGAGAAACACGCACAGCGGCACGATCCACAAGAGGGCCACCGGCTCCTGCAGTGACGAGCGCCAGTAGTAGCCGCGTTTGTCCCGCAGCCCCACGGCGCGGAGATAGAACGGTGCCTTGACGACGTGGTCGATGTCGACGCCCATCCCGAAGGCGTAGGCAAGCACCCTGTCGCGCCCCTCGAGTCCCATCGCCTGCACGCCCAGCGTGGTGGCGAGGAAGTGCGTGAAGACCGTCATGGCGTTGCGGCGCCCGCCGGGGCCGGCCGGCGGCCGGAGAGCCAGACGAGGCCGACGCCCGCGCCGATCCACACGAGATCGCGCACCCGGCTCACGATGGCGGTGTACACGCCGAGTGCCGGGTCGAGGCCCAGGAGCTGAAACAGGAGGTAGAGCGAGCCCTCCTTCGTGCCGGCCTCGAACGGCACGACAAACAACACGTTTTGGACGAGCTGCGTGAGACCGCCGATGACGTAGGCCCGCGCGTACCCGATGTCGAGTCCCACGGACAAGGCGATCAGCAGGTACTCGGCCATGAAGAGGCAACGACTGGCGTATTCCAGCGCCAGGGCCAGCAGGAAGCGGCGTGGGCTCGAGTGGTAAAACTGGGTGATCTGCTCGTCCATCGAGGCCAGCGTGGCGCGCTTGGGCTCGAGTCGCCGGGCCAGCCGGTCGAGCAGCGGGACCCGGTGCAGCAGGTCGAGTGCGCCCGCGAGCATGCCACGCTGGTGACCCGTGAGGAGCAGCAGCGTCAGGGCGGCGAGCGCCAGGAACGCGCCGGCCAGGAGCGCGACGATGACCGGGGACCGGGGCAGGAAGATGATGCCCAGCACCACCGCCGTGAGGAAGCTCAGCAGCATCCCGAAGGTGTGCAGCATCTGATAGATCACCGCCGACCCGGCGGCACGCCGCAGCCCGAGCCAGGGTGCGACGGCGGCGATCTTGAACGGCTCGCCTCCCACATTGACGAGCGGGGTCATGAAGTTGAGCGAGAAGCTGGCCACCGTGATGGCCCACGCCCGCCAGTACGGCGGGCGGCTCGGCTCACCGGCCATCACGAGCCACCACGCGCCGGCGTTGCACGCGCACACCGTGCCGTACAGCAGCAGGATGGGGACGAACATCCAGCCCGTGTGGCGCGCGTCCGCGAGCAGCGCCCCCACTCCGATGCGCGCCACCAGGTAAGCGAACACGGCGGAGCCGACGACGAACAGCAGGGCCTGGAGCCGGCGACTCACACGCCGTCCGGGATCGCCACCGTCGCGCCGCTCCGGGCCGCCGCATACGCGTGCTCCACGACGCTCGCCACACGGCCGATATCGTCCAGGAATCGCGTGCCGGCGTCGCCCGCGTCGAGTGCGGCGACGAACGTCTCGAACAGGCAGGCGAACCACCGCTGATACGCCGTCTTCTCGAGCTCGGCCGCGAAGTCCAGCCGCTCGACTGCCCCGCCCCGCTCGAGCCGCAGCTCACCGTCCACCCATTCGATCATTCCGGCATCCCCGACGAAGCGGATGCGGTTCTCACGCGCGCGCCCCGCCCAGGTGAAGAACATCGTCGCGAGCCGGTCGGGATACTCGAACCGCAGGGCCGCCGTGTCTTCGACGTCGTAGCCCGCATGCCGCAGCCGGCCGGTCCAGGCGCTCACCGCGGACGGCATGCCGGCGACGTCGAGGAGCTGGTAGACGAGATGCGTGCCGTGATCGAGCAGCACGCCGCCCCGTCCCGCCGCGCTCGTGCCGCGCCACGGCGTGCTCGCCCCCCCCGCGGCCCGGCCGGGGTCGGCTGCGAGCCGGTGGACCGAGAATTCCGCCAGGTGCCAGCGACCGATGGCACCGGTCGCGAGCCACTCTTTCACCCGCAGCCACACCGGGTTGTAGCGGTACTGGTGACACGGCATCACGATGCGGCCGCTCGCCCGCGACGCCGCGGCGATCCGCTCGGCCTCTACGCGCGTGAGCGCCACCGGCTTCTCGCACACCACGTGGTACCCCTGCTCCAGTCCCCACACGGTGAGCTCGAGATGGGAGGCGGTCGGAGTGCAGATGTCGATGAAGTCGAGCGGAGCGAAGTCGCGCAGCGCCGCGTGGTCGCGCAGCAGCGGGATCCCGTCCACCGGCGGAACGCCGGGAGCGCTGTCCACGACCGCGACGACGTCGACGCGGGCGCGTAGCGCGGCGGCGCCACGCAGGGCGGGGAGATGAGACTGCCGCGCGATGCCCCCCGCGCCGATCAGGGCTCCGCGGTAGCGGCGGCGCGGCTCAGGTGACGCGGGCGTAGGCATTGTGCTCCGCGTCGAGCAGGCCGCCCAGCGCCGTGGCATTCCACTCGTGCATCCACAGCAGCACCACGAGCACCAGACTCATCCACACCGCCTCGGTCCACAGGAACGCGGACGGGCGTCCCGCCAGCCCCGCGATGCCCAGCACGACGAACCGGATGTTCTGCCCCAACCAGGCGCACAGGGGCAGCACCGCATCCTGGCGGGCGCGGTACTGCCTCCGGAACTGCGGCGACACCCCCCCCTGCCGCAACGCGCGGATGAGCTTCACCGAGCGAGGGAACAGCTGTACCTGTCGCACGATGTAATCGCGGTACACGCGCGCCCCGAACCGCTCCAGCCACGAGCCGCGCGGCGCGGGGTCCAAGTCCTCGGGGAGGTCGAGCTCCCCGCGGCCGCCCACGCCGATGTAGAGGTACGCGTTGCGCACGAAGTCGATGGCCGCGCTCTGGAAGGTGTGCGCGAGCCCGGCGGCCGCGACCAGCAAGCAGGCGCCCGGCCACCAGAAACCCGACGCGATGAGTCGGTACATCAGATGGAAGTACAGGTTGACGAAGCGCAGGTTGTCGTTGATCCCATCCAGGGCCCGGCCGAAACGCGTGGACGTGCCCCGCAGCCGCGCCAGCTGCCCGTCCGCCGAGTCGAACACGTCGGACACGATAAACAGCGCGAAGCCGATCAAGTTCGTCCAGCGGTCCCGGTAGGCGAACAGGTGACCGGCGACGAGCCCGATCATGAGCGACCACAGGGTCACCTGGTCGGCGGAGATGCCGGTAGGCTGCAGCGCCCGGGCGATCCGGATCCCAATGGGCCGGAAGAAGTGGAGATCCACCCACTCCTCGACCGACCGCCCCTTATGCGACAAGTCGTTCGGTGGCTTCACTGAGCACGTCCTTCATGATGGCGAGGGCGCCCATCGCCTGGTCTTCCTCGATGACCAGGGGCGGGTTGATGCGGACCTCGGGGTTGTAGATCATCGCCAGCACGCCGCGCGACAACAGCGTGTCGAAAATCCAGCGGGTGGTCTTCTTGTCGAGCAGCGTGCGGGTGCCGGGGACGACGAGGTCCATGCCGAGCAGCAGGCCGCGGCCCCGCACGTCCGACACGATGGGCAGCGTCGCCGGCCAGCGCTTGAGCTCCGCGAGCATGCGGTCGCCCACGCGGCGCGCGTGCTCCACCAGATTCTCCGCGAGGATCGTCTCCACCGTCACGCGCGCCGCCGCGGCCGCCAGCGGATTGCCGCCGTACGACGACGAGCTGCCGCTGGGATTGGCCCACGGCTTCGAGAAGGCGAGCTCCTCGCGCGCGATCACACCACTCATCGGGAAGCCGCCCCCGAACCCTTTTCCGACGGTCAGGATGTCCGGGAGGACGCCCTCGTGCTCGATCGCGAACATCTTGCCCGTGCGTCCGAATCCCGTGATCATCTCGTCGCAGATCAGCAGCGCGCCCAGCTCGTCGGCGAGCTCACGCAGCAATTGCAGGTAGCCGGGCGGCGGCACGACGTTGCCGGCCGTGCCCTGGATCGGCTCGACGATGATCGCCGCGACGTCCTTGGTAGTCTCGAGCTCGATCTTCTTGCGCAGGAAGTCGACGCAGTGCCACTGGCACGAGGGGAACGTCTTCCCGAACGCGCACCGGGCACACGACGCATATGGAGAGAGGTACGCGCCGGGCATGAGCGGTCCGAGCGCGTGCTTAAAGCTCGATCCCAGGACCGGGAGCACGCCCCCGGTCTTGCCGTGGAACCCGCCCCAGAACCCGATCACTTCCGTATGCCCCGTGCGCGATTTCGCGAGCCGCAGTGCCGCCTCGACGGCCTCGGCCCCACTCGAGTAGAACTGGGTGCGGTTCAGGTCCCCGGGCGCGAGCTCGGCGAGCAGCTTGACCAGCGCCGCCCGGTGCTCGGTCGTGAAGCTCCCCACATGCACCCGGGCGATCTGCCGCTGCATTGCGGCCACGTACTTGGGATGCGCGTAGCCCAGGCTCGCCACGCCCACGCCGGCGAGGAGATCGATGTAGCGGTTGCCGTCCACGTCGTACAGCACGGCGCCTTCGCCGCGATCGATCGACAGCTGGCTGAACAGGGCCACGCTCTGCGTGCCGGGCGCCAGGTACGCGGATTCCGCATCGAACAGGGCCTTGGACTTCGGGCCGGGGATCTGGAGACGGCGTAAGGTGTGCGTCACGAATGTTTCCGATGGGCGAAACGGTGAGTGATGTAAGCCGCGATGGCCCGCGCCGCCGGCTCGCGGAACGGGGCGAAGCTGGGCCAGTCGTTGATGTCGATCAGCACCGGCCGGTCGGGCTCGGGGAACGCGACGTCGCCGCCGAACACCTCGAGTCCGAGGATGGCCGCCGCCTCGAAGGCGAGCGCCTTGAGGTGGTTCTCATCCACCTGGGGACGCTCGCCCGCGAACCCGGCGTCCGCGCCGTACCAGTTGAAGAACCGACCGTCGGTCACGCCGTAGAACTTCACCACCGGCCCCGGCACGTGCTCCTGCAGCGCCACCCAGGGGATCCCGCGACCCGTGAAGGCGCGCAGCGCTTCCGGCAGCGCGTCCAGCGTTGTAGCGACCACATCCTCCGGACGCTCGGCGTGCACGTCGCCGCGTTTGATCCAGACCTTCTGGTGATCGCGACCGAGCGCGCCGAGCTGCGCGGGCGGCGGCAGCGGCGCCGAGCTGGCAAGGATGAGCGTTCGGGGAAACGGCAGCGTGCTGTCGCCCAGTCGCCGGACCAGGCGATAGCGGTGGCAATTCAGCGCGCTCGACGGCCGGTTCACCACGACGATACCGTCGGACTCGAGCGGCATGAGCTGCTCCGCCGCGAGCGAGCCCTGGCACATGTTGAGGTAGAGCTCCGCCGCCGGAAGCCGGCCCTGCGCCACCTCGAGCTCCGTGGTCTTGGTGGCGCGCCAGCCGGTCGCTTCGAGCAACCCGACCGTAGCATCCAGGATGGCCGTGTCGTTCACGCCGTGCTGCAGCGGCGAGTACGACGGGCTGCGGTAAATCGCGACCAGTTGGGCCAAGGTTTACCTTTCGCGCGCGGCAAGCCACGCGTTCGCAGTCTGAAGATCCGATGGCCGATCGATATCGATGATGCGCGGCACTTCGACGGCCGCCACCCGCCGCCCCTCCACCACCAGCGCCTTGAGGAAGGCGCGCATCTTGTGCACGCCGCGGGCGACGGCGCCCGCCGCGGCAAGGCAGGCGGCCTCGCTCAGTCCGTAGACCCCGCCGGTCACGCACACGGGCGTCGCCGGCTGGTCGCTGACGGCGCACACCGTGCCGTCCCCGCGCCGGCTCACGTACACCGGAGACTCGTCGTCCACGTACGGCGTCACAGCGAGCACCAGCTCGGCACCCTCCTCGAGATATCGCCCCGCCGCGCGGTAGACCGCCTCCCAGTCCTCCGGCCGCATCACGCTGTCCACCATGCTGCAGAACACCGGCCCGCCGGCCATCCCCCGCAGCCCCTCGACCAACGTGTGCAGCGAAGAGGGCGTGCGACAGGGCACCACTGTAAGGGGCGGGCCGAACCGCCTCCCGTCAAGCAAGCGCAGGACTTCCGGGAAATCCGCACGAACGGCACACGTGAGGCTGGAACACCCCAGCGCGGCGAACGTCTCGAGCAGGCCCACGATCTGGGGCCGGCCCGCCACTTCGACGAGGGGCTTAGGAACGGCAATCCCCCCCGCCGCGAGCCGCGACCCCTCGCCTCCCGCGAGGATGAGCCCGTGCACCTGTTAGACGAGCACCCGTTCGATGTCCACGAAACGTGCGATGCGGGCGGTGGGGACCTGTCCCGGTCCCTCACTGGGGGGCAACGGTCGCTCCGACGGAGCGAGCCAGCAGGTCCGCAGGCCGAGCGCCGCGGCGCCGCGAATATCCGCCTCGAAGTTGTCCCCCACCATCCAGGCGCGCTCCGGGCGCGCTCCCAGCGTGGCGAGCGTGCCAAGGAAGATGCGTGGATCGGGCTTGCTGCATCCCACCACCGCGGAATCGCTGACGGCAGCGAACAATCTCGCCACACCGAGCTCTTCCAAACAAGGCTCGAGGTTGCCCGTAAAGTTCGATACGATACCCAGCCGGTAGCGCCGGGCCAGCCGCTCCAAGACCGGACGGTTACGCGCGACGGCGGCCAGGGCGTCGCCGTGCAAGCGGCGGGCGATCGCCGCCGGATTCACGCGCTCACGGTCGGGAAGGGCCTCGGCGAGCAGGCGGGCTTGGGTCTCGATCGCGGCCCGGAACCCGAGCGTCGCGATGCCCGGCAAGCGCGCCAGGGCCTGGTCGGAGATCTTGAAGAGCGGCTCGAACGCCGCGAGGTCGAGGGTACCGCCCTCGGCGCGGTAGGCCGTGTGAAAGCGCGGGCTCCAATGCACGCCGTCCGCGTCGAGCGTGCCGCCGAAGTCCAGCAGCACGGCGTCGGCCGCCACCTCAGCGGTGACCGTGCGCTGGGTGCTCGTGCCCGGCCATTCTCATGGGCATGGCGGTTCCGGCCATGTTCATGTCGTGCCCGCCCGCGAGGCGCATGTAGTGGAGGTAATCCTCGTGGTAGAGCGAGTCGCGCGGGTCGGCGGCCGGCCACGCGACGCCACGGTCGGGCACGAACAGGCCGCCCACCACGCCCATGCCACCGTCCGGAATCGGCTGACCCGTCGGGTTGTCGTACGACACGGTCACGCGGTAGCGGTGCGCGGGCACGATGTGGACGCCGAGACGGGTCCATCCGTACAGGAATGCGACGGGAACCGACTCGATGTGGCCCCCCGAGTCGGCTACGGGAGCCGCGTGGTAGATCACCTCGCCCGTCGTCGCGTCCGCGAACTCGATCAAGCGGCCGAAGTCGTGCATGTGGCCCCCGAGGCCGACGATGCTGCCCGGCACGGCCGGGCTCCCTTCGTAGGATCGCGCGGAGTGACCGGGCGGGAGCGCGAACGACTTGTCCCCGACCGGGAAGGCCACGTCCATCTGCCAGGGCGAGGCGCTGAACAGCGGCCACGGGCGGCCGGTGGGCGTGAAATTCATCGTGAGCCGCACGCGCGCCCCTCCATACGTCGTGGCCGTGAGGTTCTCGACCATCGCGCTGGCGACGACGTGCTCGCCGCGCCGCAGCGGCAGGCCGAACAGCAGGCGCGGCAGGCGAATCGCGCCGGTCTCGTGTCCGGCCGCGAGCAGACGGCGCGAGATCGGGAGAAACAGCTCGCGGTGGTCGGGGTCGATGAGATTGAAGTGATGGATCAGCTCATCGGGCAGCGCATGCCCCGCGCTGTCCACCACCTGCACGCGGAAACCGTAGATGAAGCCCGTTTCCGGAATCTCGAGCGTCGCGACGGGCGGCTGCGCGATCATGTGATGCGGCGTGTTGGCCGGTAGATCCATCGGCGCGAGATCGATCACGAGCGTTCCCGCGCCCGGATCGCGAAAGATGCGGGCGGCCGCGGCGGGCGGCACCCGCGCGGCGCCGTCGCTCGACACAGCGAGCAGCGCGACACTCAGGAGCAGGCGGTGGGTCATGGCGTGGGGGAATCCTCGAACGGCCCCGGGGTTGGCCGGGGCCGTTTCACCATGCGGTCGTGGTGACCGGTTATTGCACCGTGATCGTAATGTGCATGCCGAGCGCGACGTGCGGCATGCAGTAGCCCTTGTACACGCCGGCCGGGGCGCCCGCAAAGGACACGTCGTACTTCTCGCTGGGCTGCGTGAGGAACGGTCCCGTGAGGTCACCCATCGGATTCGGCATGCCTTTCTTCAACGCGTCGACGCCGCCCTTCGGCACGGAGTCGCCGTAGAAGGCGACATTGTGCGGACCGCCCGAGACATTCATGAACCGAACGGTCGTGCCGGTCTTGATCGTCAGCTTGCTGGGTTCGAACGCGGCCTGAGACGTGCCGTTGCCGGTCATCTTCACTTCGACCACGGCGCCCGCCGGTTCGGCGCTGGCCGGCGCCGCAGACGGGGCGGCCGGTGTCGGTGTCGCAGCCTCGGCCTGAGACGCCGCCGACTTCTTCTCGCCGCCGCAGGCGACGGCCGTGAATGCGACGAGCGTGGTGAGCAGGGTGAACCGCATCGCGAGCTCCCTCCGGGACGATAGACGAGATAGTGCTTGTGAACGCGTTCACAATATATTCGCGTACCCGGAAAACGGGAGTCCTGAACCGCCATGCCGCACGCATCCGTCCCGCGTATTCCCGCCGCCGACCTGGCGCGCCGCCTCGACCAGGGAGAGCGCGTGCAGCTGCTCGACATCCGCACCCCCGAGCGCGTCGCCCGCGGCCGCGTCACGCTGGGCGCGACGCTCGACTTTCGCACCCTGCCGGCGTCGGCGATGTACCAGCTCCCCACGCTCGAGTCGCTGCGACTCGATCCGACGGCCCCCGTGGCGGTGATGTGCGGCCATGGCAACTCGAGTCAGCAGGCCACGCAATACCTGCGGGAGCGCGGCTTCGACGCGTTCTCCGTGACCGGCGGGATGGCCGCGTGGGACACGGTATACCTGCCGCGCCGCCTCGCTCCCACGGCGGCGCTGCAGCACGTGGTGCAGCTCGATCGCGTCGGGAAGGGCGCTCTCTCCTACGTGCTGGCGAGCGACGGCGATGCCGTGGTGGTCGACCCGGGTCGCCACCTCGAGCCGTACGAGACCCTCCTGCGTGCCCTCGACGCCACGCCCGCAGCCGTGATCGACACCCACATGCACGCCGACTACCTGAGCGGCGCCCGCGCCGCTGCCCGGCGCTGGCAGGTCCCCTATTTCCTGCACCCGGACGACGCCCGCTCCCCCTACGACGGCGCGGAAGGTCGCGTCGAGTACCACCCGCTGGGCGACGGCGACACGATCGCGTTCGGTCGAGCCACGCTGGTCGCCGCGCACGTCCCCGGGCACACCCTCGGCAGCCTCGCGCTGCTGGCCGACGGGGCGCTGGCGCTCACGGGCGACTTCCTGTTCGTGCGGTCGGTCGGTCGCCCCGACCTGGGGGGACAGCGCGACGCTTGGGCGGCTCGGCTGTGGGACAGCCTCGAGCGGGTGCGCCAGACCTGGGCGGGGGACCTCCTCATCCTCCCGGCCCATTACGCGAGCGAGACCGAGCGCCGGGCGGACCGGAGCGTCGGCGCCCGGTTCGACGTCATCGCCGCTACCAACGAGGCCGCGGCCATCCAGGAGCGGCGGGCGTTCCTCTCCTGGGTGGCGGACCATACGACCGTCGCCCCCGAGAGCTACCGCACGATCAAGCTCGCGAACCTGGGGCTGGGCGACGTCGCGGAGGCCGACGCCGAAATCCTGGAATTCGGGCCGAACCAGTGCGCGATCGGATAGGCGCCCGTTACTCCACCGGCGCCTGCAGGACCACGTACACCCAGTCCGTCCCGCCCAGCGTCTGCAACCCGTACGGCACGCCGGCGGGAATGTGCACGAGATCGTTCGCCGAGACTTCGATACGATCGCCGTCGAGCAGCATCACGCCGCGTCCGGCGATCGTGAAAACCAGGATGCCCGTGTCGTCCTCAACTGAGATCGCCACGGCGGCGCCGGGGCGCATGACCATGTGCTCGAAGCTGAGCCCGTGCAGCATGCCGGGGAGGTTCAGCACGGTGTGACGACGCAGCTCGTCGGCCGTGCTGGGAAGTTTCGTCAGGCGGCGGTAAGTGTAGCGCGGCACGGTTCCCATCCAAATAGGGCGCGACGACCTACGGCCGGCGGTGCGGGCGCATCCCAAGATGCGGGCGCCCGCATGTTCACCGCAACCCCTTCGCACGCCGACACGTACGGACTCGGCCCCTGCCGGCTCCCCCGGCGCCGTGTGCAAGCGAGCGGGCCCGCGGCGTCTCTCTCTCGTCTCTCACAGGATCCGGTCGCCATGTTGTCCTCGCCTCGGTTGCTGGGGCTCGTCTGCCTGCTCACCGCGCCGCTCGCGCCGGGAGCGGCGCAGGGGTGGATCGAGCCGATCCGGCCGCTGCCGGCCTTTCCGCGCGGCGCAATCGTCAAGGTTCGCAGCGCCGTGCAGGTCACCCTCACCGGACGGGCCGCGCGCGTGACGGTGGAGGAATGGTTCCGCAACTCGGGCCCCGTGCTCGACGAGGCCAACTATCTCTATCCGCTCGCGGGCGAGGCCGTGTTCAGCGACTTCTCCCTGTGGCAGGGCGATCGCGAGCTCAAGGGAGAGCCGATGGATGCGAACCAGGCACGCGCGATTTACGAGGACATCGTGCGACGCAAGCGCGATCCCGCGCTGATCGAGCTGGCTGGACACGGCCTGCTGCGGGCGCGCGTGTTCCCCATCGCCCCGGGCGAGACCCGCAAGATCACGCTTCGTTACACGCAGCTGCTCGATCGCGTGGGAGACGCCTGGCGCTTCCGGTACGGCGCGGGCAGCGGACCCGGCATCGCGCCGTCGCGGAGCCTGCGCGTCCAGGTCGATTCCGCGGGACGATTCGGCGAGCCGTATTCCCCGACCCACCGCGTGAATGTGACCCGCGACGCCGACCGCCTCGAGATCACGCTCGCCGACACGAGCGCCCGCGGCGACCTCGAGCTGTTCCTGCCCCTGGCCCGCGGTCTCGTGGGGATGTCGCTCGTCGCGAGCCAGCCCGCCGGCGAAGACGGGTACTTCATGCTGCTGCTGGCGCCGGGTCGCCCCCGCGACGCCGAGACGGTGCGACGCGACCTGGTCGCGGTGCTCGACGTGTCCGGCTCCATGTCCGGCGACAAGCTCGACCAGGCGAAGGCCGCGCTGGTGCAGTTGCTCGGCACCCTCCGCGCGGGAGACCGATTCCGCGTGATCGCGTTCTCGAGCGGGGTGGAGCGATACGCGACCGGGTGGACCGCGGTCTCCGGTGAGACCGTGCAAGGGGCGCAGGCCTGGGTGCGGCGCCTCGAAGCGGGGGGCGGCACCAACGTAGCGGGGGCGCTCGCCGAGGCGCTCGCCGCGCCGCCCGCCGAAGGGGCACTCGGAGTGGTGGTGTTCCTGACGGACGGCGTGCCGACCGTCGCGGAGACCGATCCCGAGCACCTCGCCGACCAGGCGGAGCGCGGCCGCGGGCCGTTCCGGGTGTTCGCGTTCGGCATCGGGTATGACGTGAACACGTATCTGCTCGACCGCTTGACCGAGCGTGCCCGTGGGGTCACGACCTACATTCAGCCCGGTGGCGATATCGAGCAGGCCGTGGGCTCACTCGCCGCCAAGGTGTCGTCTCCGGTGCTCACCGACCTCGCGCTCGCGGCCGACGGCGTCGACCTGTATGATCTGCAGCCGCAGCGCCTGCCCGACCTGTTCGCCGGCGACGAGCTCGTCGTCTTCGGTCGGTACCGGGGAGCTGGCAACGGGGAGCGGTCCCTGACGGTGACCGGACGCAGGAATAGTCGCGAGGAGCGATTCACGACGGCGGCCCGGTTCGACGGCGAGCCGTCCGGGGTCGGCTATCTCCAGCAGCTCTGGGCGGCGCGCAAAGCGGGCGCGTTGTCGCGCGAGATCCGACTGCATGGCCCCAATCCCGAGATCGTGGACGAGCTGAAGCGGCTCGCGTTGCGTTACGGGATCCTGACTGAGTACACAGCGTACTTGGTGCAGGAGCCGAGTCTCGCGGCGCGCCCCATGCCGTTGATGGCGCCCGCGCCACAAGACCAGGCGGGGGCGGATGCCGTGCGGCGCTCCGAGGCGGTGCGCAAGATGGCCAGCTCGGTCAACCTCGAGGCGGTCGTCGCGACAGGTTCGGCCGCGGCCGACTCCGTCGTCGTGCAGGAGCGCGGCAAGATGAGTCGCACACAGCGCGTGGGCGGCCGCGTGTTCGCATGGCGCGACGGCGTGTGGACCGACATCGCGCATGGCGACTCGGTGCGCGTGGTCAGCGTCGCGGCCTTCAGCGACGCGTACTTCGCACTGCTGCGGGCCCTCCCCGAGCTGGTGCAGCCGGCCACGCTCGAGCCCGTGGTGCTGGTGGCCGGGCGCCGCGTGAGCGTCAAGATTGACGCCGGAGGCAAAACCACCTGGGATGATGGCGAGTTGGCGAAGCTCGTGAGAGAGTTTCGAGGATGATTCGAACGCGGAAGGCGGAACGCGGAACGCGGAACAGCCGGATCTGGCACCAGGAAGCGGGTCGTACTGTTCCGCCTTCCGCCTTCCGCGTTCCGCGTTAACGACCGTGCCCCAGGATCTGGCGGAGATCTATCGCACCACCTACCGCGCGCTCGTGCGCTTCCTGTACCGCAAGGTGTGGGACGCCGCGCGCGCGGAGGACCTGGCGCAGGAGGCGTTTGCGCGCGCGGTGGTGCACAAACCGGACAACGCGCGGGGGTGGCTCTTCATCGTGGCGGCGAACATGGCGCGGGACGACGCACGGCGCGCGGCGCGGGAGCGCCGCCACCTCACGTTGCTCAAGGCCGAGCCGCAGAGCGAGCCGGCGGCAGATGACGGGTTGCACGCGGAGACCGAGCGCACCCACGTCCGCGCCGCGCTGGAACGGCTGACGCCCCGCGATCGGGAGGTACTCCTGCTGTGGGACTCAGGGCTCTCGTACGACGAAATCGCCGCGCAGACGGGGCTCGCGCGTGGGGCGATCGGCACGACGTTGGCGCGGGCGCGCCGGCGGCTGGTTGAGGCCTACGAGGCGGGAAGGTCAGGTGAGCATGTCGCACGTGGATGACGGCATCCTGCATGGCTATCTCGACGGCGAACTGTCGCCGGGCGAGGCCCGAGAAGTCGACGCCCACCTGGCGCACTGCCCCGACTGCCGCCGCCGGCTCGACGAAGAGCGCGCCCTGATCGCCCGCGCGGCCGAGTTGCTGGCGCTGGCCACACCCCCCGACCGTGAGCTGCCACCCTTCCGTGCCGGGGACGTGAAGCCTCCCGCCCGGCTGTGGTGGCAAGTGCGTCTCCCGCTGGCCTGGGCGGCGACGGTCGCGCTGGCCCTGGGAATCGGGACCTACCTCGGCAGGGATGTGAAGCGAGCCCGGGAAGCCGAGGCGGCACGCTACACAGCGGCGACGCCGCCGCCCACAAGGGCGGAGCCGCCGAAGCAGGAGCTAGCGCGCCGTGAAACTCGCGTCGCGGCGCCGAGCGCGGCACGCACGCCGCCCGCGACTCCGGCTGCTCCGCCGCAGGCCCGGGCTCGGGTGGACAACATCGCGTTACCCCGCCCCGAGCCGGTCATGTCGGCGGACAGGGCTGCCGCGCCCGTCGCGGACAGCGTGGGGTCTCAGGAGCGGGCGGCGGGGCTTGCCCGGCGAAAAGAATCCGCGGACGAACGCGGCCAGTGGCAGAAGGGCGGCGCCATCAGCATCGACAGCGCGCGGCGCGTGCTGGGCGCCGACCCGCTCGTCGTCCCCGGCGTCCCGATCGAGGCCCTCTACCGGGGTCGCGCCATCGGCTACGCCGACGTCGTGATCGTCGAGCAGGCGCTCGATTCGACGACGATGATCGAGGTGATCAACGCCCGGACCGCACCGCAACTGCTCGACCAGGTGGTGGTCGCGGGGGAGCCCGCCGCGCGACCCGAGCCGGTCAGCGCCGCCGATTCGCCGGCAGCCAAGGCTAGGCGCCTCGCATCACTTGCCGCGAAAGCGGCCGGTCAGGTGCGGCCCGATCTGTTCCGGGACGTTCGCGGGCCCCTCTCCGCCGATTCCCTCGCCGCATTGCGGCGCCGACTGCAACCGCTCCGCGCCGCTACTGGACCGTGATGGTCCCGTGCATGCCGGTCGGGGGCGTGCCGTTGATCCCGTGAATCTTGCAGTAGTAGTTGTAGGTGCCGGCGGTGGCGAACTGGTGGGAGACCGTGTTTCCGGACGCGAGGGCCATGTCATACGTGTCCGCCAACCCGGTCGCGCTCGTGACCGTGTGTCCGATGCCGTCCCCGTTTTGCCACGTCACGGTGGTGCCCGCCGCCACCGTGAGCGTCACGGGGCTGAACTGGTTGCCCCCTGCCGTGCAGACCTTCGTGGCCGTCGGCGTGCACCCGCCACCGCCGCCGCCGCCGCCGTAGTTCGTGCCGGTCGAGCTTCCGCACGACGCCAGCAGCAGTGCTCCCGCGACCCCTGATACCAGCGACAGCCACTTCGACCGCATAAACCCTCCGTTGTCACGCGTGGGTGCGACGGACGACAGGTACGAGTATTACACAGCGGAACGCGGTGAGATCGCGGCTGGATCCGGCGGAAGGTCAGGAACTTGTGAGGGGGTCGGAGCTGACTAGTGTCGCTCGCGCTCCAGCGCGTCCGCGGCGAGACGCGGGGACAGCATCGGGTAGCGCGCGCCGAACCAGCCGAGCGAAGCGAGGAACAGGCCGCCGAACAGCAGGGCGACGCCGATCTCGGGCACGCCGAGCACCGGCGCTGCCCGGCCGTTGATCGAGGGCACGATCTCGAGATAGCGCTCCAACCAGATTCCGAGCAGGCTCACGAGCGCGAACGTCGTCAGCAAGAGAGGAGACTTCTTCGGTTTGACGCCGAGCAGGCCGATGAACGGCACGACGAACACCAGGAGGAACACCGCTACGCCGAACGGCCTCCAGGGATCGATCAGCCGATAGAAGATGAAGAACGTCTCCTCGGGCATGTTGCCGTACCAGATCACCAGGAACTGCGCCCACATGAGGTACGCCCAGAAGACGGTGAACCCGAAGCACAGCTTACCCAGATCGTGCAGCTGTTTGGACGAGAACGCCGCCTCGAGTCCCATGCGCCGCCGCACGGCGATGGCGAGCACGGCGAGCGCCATCAGCGCCGCCAGAAAGCTGCCCATGAAATAGAACACGCCGAACAGGCTGCTCACCCACTTGTGAGCGAGCGACATGATGAGATCGAACGCCAGGAGGCTGTATCCGAACGCGTAGGCGACGACGAGCACCGCGGCGTCGCGGTTGATCGCGTCCCGGTCGTCGAGGCGCTCCGCGGGGCGGCCATCGGCCAGCTCGCGGACGTCCGGCGCCAGGTCGCGCCGCACGAAGCGCCACGACAGCCAGGTCAGCAGCACGTAGATGGCGCCGTTGCGGAGGAAGAACGTCTTGACCGTGAGCCAGCTGCCCAGGTCGGGCCGCAGATCGCGCAGCCAGCTGAAGATGTGCGCGCGCCCCACGATCAAGCCGACGAACAGGACGAGGGAGACCGGCAGGAAGGCGCCCGCCGCCTCGGCCAGCCGGATGACCACGCCCGACCAGTGTCCTTTGGCGAGCTTCTGGGTGGCCGCGAACACCACCATGCCCTGCGCCAGCGCGGTCCAGAACATGAAGTTGAAGTGCCACGACTGCCAGGCGCGCGCCGTTTCGCCGTTGCTGAACGACCACAGGAATGCCGCGCCGCCGAGCACGGCGAGCACCACTCCGAAAAGCCTAAACGTCCGGGCCGGGAAGCGGCCCGCCTTGTCGACCAGCTCGGCGCGCGACACGCTCGTCGCGATCATCGCCGTCCCGTGGGGCTCTTGGCCCCGGCCTGCAGCGTGCGCACGTAATTCACCAGGTCCCAACGATCGACGCCACGCACCTTGTCGCCGTACACCGGCATCAGCCCCCGCCCCATCACCTGGCCGCTCACGATGACCGCATAGATGTAGCCGTCCGTGCGCCGGGCGATCGTGTCGTTGACGAGCGAGCGCACGCCGAAGAACGGACCCCCGGCCGCCGACGAGATCGGTCCGTCGCCCCGGCCCGCCGGGCCGTGACACACCAGGCAATAGGTCTCGTACAGGAACCGCCCGTGATTGACCGACTCGGAGGTGCGGGTGCGGGGGTTCACGAGCCGGTCGGCCATCTGCAGGCTCATGAGCGGCTCGGCGCCGGTCACGGGAACCGTCCCGGGCACAGGCGCGAGCGGCCGGGCGTAGGGCTTGATGCTCCGTTGATGTCGCATGGTGGCGAACCAGCCGATGCGGTGCACGACGTCGTCGGGATTGCAGGCGAGCGCGGCAAGGGCGACCAGGGCGGCCACGGCGGCAGGGGCGGCACCGGAGCTACGCACGCCGCACCTCTTCCGCTCCGGCGCCGCGCAGCAGCGATTCGACCTGGGATGCGCGTGCCGGCTCGCTCGGGACGAAGATGCCGAACTTGTCGTTCGTGAAGCGCGGATCGTAGGCGACGGTCCCGAGACGGCGCGCCGCGAACAGCGCGTTGAAGGCGATCCCGAGGATCGTGGACAGCGCCCCGAACAGCACCGTCATCTCGAACATGATGACCACGTAGGGCGGGATCGAGCCGATCGGCTTGCCACCGAGCACGATGGGCCAGTCGTACGACATGTACAGGGTGAGCCAGGCGCCGACGGCGCAGCCGGCGATGCCGCCGCTCAGCGTGAACATGCGGACCGGGCTCACCGACTGGTCGAGCGCGTCCTCGAGCTCGTGGCGCGGCACGGGCGAATACACCGTGAAGTCGCTGTGGCCGGCCGCGCGCAACCGGCCGATCGCGTCGACGGCCGCGTCCAGGTGGCCGAACACGGCCAGCAACCCCGGCGTGGGCGGCGGGTGGAAAATGGCAGTGAGCGGGTTGACGAGCTTCATGCCGCCACCGCCTTGCCCCGCTTGGGCGCCGGCAGCACCTCCTTCACCTCGGAGATCGAGACCGCCGGGAAGTTCTTCACGAACAGCAGGAACCACATGAAGAACCAGCCGAAGCTCCCGGCCATGATGCCCCAGTCGGCCCAGGTCGGGTTGTAAGTCGCGTTGGCGAACCGCTCGAACGGCTCGCCCGCGAGCGACACCACGATGATCACGAAGCGCTCGAACCACATCCCGATGTTCACGAAGATCGAGACCACGAACAGCGCGACCACGCTGGTCCGCACCTTCTTGGACCACAGCAGCCACGGCAACAGTCCGTTGCAGATGTTCATCGTCCAGCTGGCCCACCAGAACGGCCCGAACGCCCGGTACCAGAAGGCGGCGCGCTCGTGCGCATTGCCGCCGAACCAGGCCGTGAAGTTCTCGGTGCAGTAGGACATGCTCACGATCAGGCCCGTGAGCAGGCAGAGCTTCGCGAGATTCTCGAAGTGATGGACGGTGATGAGCTCCTCCAAATGGAAGAGCTTGCGGATGGGGACGAGCAGCGTGATCACCATCGCGACGCCGGAGTAGATCGCTCCGGCCACGAAGTAGGGCGCGAACAGGGTGGCATGCCAGCCCGGCACCAGGGCCATCGCGAAGTCCCAGGACACGACGCTGTGCACCGAGAGCACGAGCGGCGTCGCGAGCGCGGCGAGGTAGAGATAGCCGCGCGTGTAGTGGCGCCATTGCTCGTTCGTCCCGCGCCAGCCGACCGCCGTGATCGCGTAGAGCTTCTTGCGCCATCCCGTGGCGAGGTCGCGGACGGCCGCGATATCCGGGATCAGGCCCATGATCAGAAACACGGTCGAGACGGTGAAGTAGGTCCCGATCGCGAACTCGTCCCAGATGAGCGGCGACTTGAAGTTGGGCCACAGACCGCGCTCGTTCGGGTACGGAATCAGCCAGTAGAAGTACCACTGGCGCCCGATGTGGATGAGCGGGAACAGGCCCGCCGTCATCACCGCGAACACGGTCATCGCTTCCGCGGTGCGGTAGACCGCGGTGCGCCAGCCCGAGCGGAACAGGAAGAGGATCGCCGAGATCAGCGTGCCCGAGTGCGCGATGCCCACCCAGAACACGAAGCAGGTGATGTAGACGGCCCAGTACACCGGGTGCGAATAGCCCGCGAGCCCCAGCCCGTAGCGCAGCAGGAACAGCAGGCACACGATTCCGACCGCGAGCAGCGCCACCGCCAGGGCGAGCAGCGCGAAGTACCCCTTCCCCGGATTGCCCAGGGTGCGCGCGATGGAGCGGGTAACGACGTCGTACGTGACGCGCGACGTCGGCGTGTCGGCCATCGCCTCAGCCCTCCACCACGGCGCCGTGCACGACCTTCGCCAGATACGTGATCGCCGGCTGGGTGTTGAGACCCGCGAGCACGTGGTAGCCGCGCGGGTCACGCGCGAGTGCCGCGACGCGCGAGGCGGGGTCCCGCAGGTCGCCGAACACGATCGCCTCCGACGGGCACGCCTGGGCGCACGACGGCGTGATGTCCCCGTCCTGGACGTTGCGGTCTTCCAACCGGGCCCGGTTCTGCGCGCCGCGGATGCGCTGCACGCAGAAGGTGCACTTCTCCATCACGCCCTTTTCGCGCACCGTGACGTCCGGGTTGAGCAGCATATGGAGTGGATCGGGCCAGCTCTCCCACTCGCCGCCGTGCTCGGCGTAGTTGTACCAGTTGAAGTAGCGGACCTTGTACGGGCAGTTGTTGGCGCAATAACGCGTCCCCACGCAACGGTTGTAGACCTGGCCGTTCAAGCCGTCGGCCGTGTGATAGGCCGCGTACACCGGGCACACCGGCTCGCACGGGGCGTTGCCGCACTGCTGGCACAGCATCGGCGTGACCACCGCGCCCACCGATTGGCCGTCCTCCCCGCCCGTGTAGTAGCGCTCGATCCGCAGCCAGCTCATCTGCCGCCGGCGCACCACCAGCTCTTCGCCCACCGTCGCGAGATTGTTCTCGGCGTAGCACGCGGTGACGCAGGCCGAGCAGCCGGTGCACTTGGCCAGGTCGATCGCCATGCCCCAGCGCGGCTGCGGACGCGCGTAATCCCCCAGCGCGGCCGTCTCGTGCTGCGCCTCCGCCCACTCCGCGAGCGCCCGATCGGCATAGGGCGGCGTCAGCCGCTCGTGGAACGGATGCGCCCCACGCTTGAGCTGCTGCGCCCGGGCGAGCGGCAGGACCTCGATCACGCCGCGTCCCTGCTCGCGTGCATCTCCTTCGAGCGTCGCCAGGCGGCGGTGGTCGCCGGTCTTCGCCACGGCGACGCTCACCGCGAAGGCACGCCCGCCGTACGCGGTGGGCGCGTCGCTCAGCAGCTCGAACGCGTTGAACGAGCGGTCCTTGGCGTACCGGCCGTAGGCCTTGTGGCCCTGCCCGGTCGGGATCGCGAGCACGTCGGGTCGGAGGCCCGGCGTGATCCACACGGGCGCCCGCAGCGCGCCGTGCGGCGACTTGAGCAGCAGGACGTCGCCGTTTTCCACCTGCCACTTCGCCGCCGTCTGGGGGTGCACTTCGACCCAGGCGTGCCAGGTGATCTTCGAGACCGGGTCGGGCAGCTCCTGCAGCCATGGCTTGTTCGCGCCGCGGCCGTCGTGCAAGGCGATGGAGGGACATACGAGCAGCAGCGGCTGGTCGGGCGCGGGTTTCCATCCGAGGGCCGGCATGTCGCCGGCGAGCGCGAGGCGCACCGCCTGCACCGGCGCCTCGGTGAACAGGCCGCCGTGCTGCAGGGCGTCGTCCCAGAATTCTTCGAACCCCCGTGCCCGTCCGAAGCGTCGGTGCAGCTCCTGCCAGCGGCTCTGCAGGTGGTCCTTGAACGTCCCCGTCTTCCCCGCCAGCCGCAGCAACACGTCACCGGCGTGCCGCGGGTTCGGGAACACCGGCTGCATCACCGGCTGCTGCAACGCGTACACGCCGGTGCGGGGCTCGGAGTCGTTCCACTGCTCGAGCGGGTGGAGGTCGGGGAGCACGAGGTCCGAGGCGGCGGCGGTCTCGTCGAGATACGACGAAAAGCTGACCTTGTAGCGGGCGTGCGCCAGCGCCTGCGAGAACGCGGCCGGGAGCGAGTGCGCGGGGTTGGCGCCGTGCACCAGCAGCAGCGCCACCTTGCCCGCGCTCAAGTCCGCCGCCAGGTCGGCGAGCTCCCGGAACGACCCGCCGGCCCCGAGGGCATGGTTGGGACCGAACTTCACGGTCTTGCCCACCTGGCCCGCGACGTAGTTGAGGATGTTGACGGCGGCGACGATCTCGGCGCCGTTGGGGTACTGGGCCGCGATCCCGCCGGCCACGGCGAGACCGCCCCGCGACGCGGCGAACTCGCGTGCGAGGCGGGTGATCACCTCGGCCTCGATCCCGATTGTCGCGGCGACCCGCTCGGGGGCATTGGCATCGAGCGCCGCTCGCACGCGTGCCACGTCGGGCGGGAGCGGGGCGAGCCGGCGGGCGACGATCACCTGCGCCATCGCGAGCGCGAGCATCCCCTCCGTGCCCGGCGCCGCCGCGATCCATTGATCGGCGTTCATGCCCGTGAGCGCGAGGCGCGGGCCGACGTAGACGAACTTCGCCATGGACGCGTCGCGACCGCCGCTGAAGGCATGGGCCCGCGTGAAGGCGTTCTGGTAGCCGACCGGCGACAGCCACGTCTCCATGAAGTCGGCGCCGAACGACACGATGTAGCGCGCGTTGGCGAAATCATACCAGGGAACGGCCGGGGTGCCGAACGCGATGCGGTTCCCGGCGCGCAGCGCCTCGAACGCGAACGGCTCGTAGGTCACGTGCCGGCCGCCCACCTGCCGCGTCCAAGTGTCCACCAGCTCGCCGAACGACCCGCGCTCGAGCCCCGTCACGAAGGCGATGCCTTTGCCGCGGGCTTCCCGCACCTTCGCCTGCAGACGCGCCAGCGCGTCATCCCAGCTGAGCTTCTGCCAGTCGCCGTTCGCGGCGCGCGCCATCGGATCGGTGACGCGATCGGGATTATACAGGCCCTGGAGCGCCGCCTGCCCGCGCGCGCACAACCGACCCTGGTTGATGGGGGACCCGGGGTTGCCCTCGAGCTTGATCACCCGACCCTCGCGCACCTTGGCGTGCAGCCCGCACCCGGCCGCGCACTCGCGACAGGTCGTCGCGTAGTAGGTGGCGATGCCCGGGACCTGATTCTCCGGCGGCACGAGGTACGGGACCAGCTGCTCGGTGGGCTCCGGGCCGATGCCACACCCCGTCAACGCGGCGGCGCCGCCGCCGGTGACGCCGAGGACTTTCAGGAATCGTCTGCGGTCCATCGCGTCGGGCCTCAGTAGTGACACAGCGTGCAGTCGCGCGACACGTTCCGCTGCAGGTGGCAATTCACACACCAGCCCATCTTCAGGGTGGCGACCTGATAGACCTGCGGCATCCGGCGAACGTCGCCGTGACACGTGACGCAGCTGTCCGTGCCTAGGATCTTGATATGCCGCATGTGTGGGAAGTGCACGAATCCCGGGAGCGCGTGCACGCGCACCCAGCGCGGTGGCTGCTTGTTCACCCACGCCTCGCGCACCTTCTTGATCTCCGCCTGATGCGACGGCGTCGAGCCGCCGATCATCTGATGGCAGCCGAAGCACGTCTGCACCGCGGGGATGCCGGGCTCGCTCGAGATCGTCACCGTGCTGTGGCAGTACAGACACGGCACCTGGTCCTGGCCGGCGTGGACGTCGTGACGGAAGAAGATGGGTTGGCGCGGGCCCTTGAGCCGCCCGGTGTCGTTGATGACGGGGGCCGTGAGGCTTGCAGCGGGTTGACGAGTTTGCGCGGCGGCGGGGACGGCGATCGACACGGCGATCGCCACACCCACCCCGACCCTACCACCCCTCTTCGTCATCCGGAGCGCTCGATGGCGACTGGATCGTTGTGTGTGTGGAACGGCTCGCGGGCGCCGGAATGTAGCGCCGCCGCGGAAGCGGGCACAAGTAGGGGCACGGCCTGCTGCGCCCCGACCACGGCGATCATTCCGGCCGCGCCAACAGCTGATGTTTCAGCGTGACCACGCCGACGAACGCGTCGACCGCGTCCAGATCCGGGAACTCCATCCAGCACCAGCGCACCCCGCCCGCCATGCGCCCATCGCGGACCGCATGGCGCGAGGCCCGCGGCAGTCCGTCGGTCACGCCGAGCTCACGCTCCTCGCTCTCGCTCAGGATGAACGTGCCCGAGAGGCCGGTCTCCATCGGATGCAGGTAGGCGAGCTTGCGCCCGCCGACCTCGTACATCCACACCCACTTCCACGCCGTGCCCATGAACACCACTTGCTCGGTCACGTGCCGCAGCGCCCGAATCCCTTCTCGCGCGCGCTTGAACCGCTGGGCGGCCCGGGTCGGCAGGTCCTTGAGCGGCGCGTCGGACTTGGGACGCTTGCGAGGGCTGGCGTAGAGATTGGTCGCCCAGTAGCCCGGCGGCTGGTGGTCGATCGGGATCATGATCCCTATTGTAAGCGACCCGAGAGCGAACGGAAGCGCCGCTCGAGCGCGCCCTCCTCCGTCTGCCGCGTGGCGAGTACGCTCAGCCAGTCCCGGACTGCGGCGGCCGCCTGCGCCGTGGGCTCGACGTCGGCGCCCTCGATCACGCCGTACAGCTCGACGAGCCGACCGCTGAGTCGCGTGAGGCCGGCGTCGCCGCCGTCGATGGCCGCCGCCTGCCGCTCGAGCGAGTCCAGGACGGCCGCGAGTCCCGCGGCGCCCGCCTGCCCGCGCGCGCGCCCGAGTTCGCCCCGCAGGGCGCGCAGCGTAGCGAGCGCGGTCGAGTCGCGCCGCAGCGCGTCCACGACGCGCAACGCCAGGGCCAGCTGGCGGTCGAGCGCTCGCGGCGCTGCCGCAACGCGCGGGTCCATGGTCACGCTCAAGGCTCGCGTGAGCGTGTGCCCGGCGACCGTGAGACGGACCGTGTAGCGGCCGGGGAGAACCCAAGGACCACGCGGCTCGCGCGGCGTGTCGTGGTACACGGCCGCGATGGGGTACTCATGGCGCAAGGCCGCGGGGGGTGGATAATGCAGGTCCCACACGAAGCGATGCATCCCCGCACCGGTCCCGAGGACGTGCGCCGGTCGGATCCACCAGGATGGAATGTTCAACCCCGAGTCCGACGGCGGCACGGTGTCGGCGCTCGAGAAGCGTCGCACGACCGTCCCGCTGCGGTCGAGAATCTCGAGCGCGACCGGTCCCCCGGCGGCGCGCGGCAGGTAGTAGTCGATTATCGCGCCGTCGGGAGGATTCTGACCGACCGGCTCATCGATCGGGAGCGGTGTGTCGGTGTTCTCGTTCCAGCGTACCCGGACGGCACCGGCGGGCCGGTAGAGGAAGGCGTCGGGCGCCGCGGCGGCCTCGGCGGCCTGGCGCAGCGGCGTGATGTCGTCCAGGATCCAGAAGCCGCGACCATGAGTGCCGACGACGAGATCGCTGTCGTGCACGACCAGGTCACGCACCGACGTGGGCGGCAGGTTGAGGCGCAGCGCCTGCCAGTGGCCGCCGTCGTCGAACGAGACGTACGCGCCACGCTCGGTCCCCGCATACAACAGCCCACGCCGCGCGGGGTCCTCTCGGACGGCGTTCACGACCGCGTTGCCCGGCAGACCCTGCACGATTTCCGTCCAGCTGCGGCCGCCATCGCCGGTGCGATACACGTGCGGCCGCAGGTCGGCGAGCCGGAAGCGGTTCACCGCCGCGTAGGCGACGAGGGTGTCGAACCGCGAGGCCTCGAGCAGTGAGACCTTGCTCCAGGGCGTCAGCGCGGCGGGCGTGACGTCCGTCCACCTGCGGCCTCCAGTATGCGTCACGTGGATCAGGCCGTCGTCGGTGCCGACCCACAACAGCCCCGCCCTCCGCGGAGACGGCGCGACGGTGTACATCACACCGCGATGCTTGCCCTTCTCGGGATCGAGCGACGCGAACGCTCCGAGGTTTTCGGGCACCGCGTACGTCGCGCGCGTCAGATCGGGACTGATGGTCCGCCAGCTGCGGCCGCCGTCGCTGGTCTGGAACAGGACGTTGGCGCCGAAATACAGCACGTGCGGGTCCACCGGCGAGAACAGCAGCGGCATCGTCCGGACCCAGCGGTACTTCCCGGCCCGCACCGGCTCGGGCGAGACGTCCTGCACCTGGCCCGTGCTCCAGTCGAAGCGAGTGACCCTGCCACCGTATACGATGGTGGGGTGCAGCGGATCGGGCGCGATATAGCCGTACTCTTCGACCCCGACCGGGTGCCACTCTCGGAACGTGATCTGACCGTCGTTGCCGCGGCTCACGATCCCGACCGAGCCGCTCTCCTGCTGCCCGCCGTACACCCAGTAGGGGAAGCGACGGTCGGTCGCCACATGGTAGAACTGGGCCGTGGGCTGGTTGTACCACGAGCTCCAAGTTTCGCCGCCGTTCACCGTCACCACCGCGCCCTGGTCACCCGCGAGCAGGATGACGTTGGGGTCGCCCGGATTGATCCACAGCCGATGGTAGTCGTCTCCGCCGGGGGCGCCGCGGAACGCGGTGAAGGTGTGCCCGCCGTCCAGCGACTTCCACGTCACCACGTTGGCCACATACACGACGTCGGGATTGGACGGGTCGACCTTGACCTCGTTGAAGTCGCCGTCCCGCCCCCACAGCCGCTCGTCGGCGTTGGCGAGCCGCCAGCTGTCTCCGCCGTCATCCGAGCGATACAGCCCACCCCCCTTGGTCGCGCCGACCACGGCGTACATGCGAGCGGGAGCGCTCTGCGATGTGGCGAGGCCGATGCGGCCGAGACCCTCTGCGGCACCGGGGAGGCCGGCCCCGATCTGGCGCCAAGTGGTGCCGCCGTCGGTGGACCGGTACAGACCGTTCGACGCCGACAGGGTCCAGGAGCTGCCGATTTCCCATGGCGCCTGCCGCGCGGCCCACAACACGGCGAATACCGTCTGGGAGTTCGCGGGATCGAACGCGAGGTCCACCGCGCCCGTGTTCTCGTCCCGGTCGAGCACTTTTTGCCACGTGGCGCCGCCGTCCAGCGAGCGGTACACGCCCCGCTCGACGCTCGGGCCGTAGGGCTGCCCCAGCACCGCCACGAACACGCGATTGGGATCACGGGGATCGACCACGATCGCCGGGATCTGGAGGCCGTCCGCCAGGCCCACGTGCCGCCAGCTGGCCCCGCCATCAGTGGACTTGAAGATCCCGTCGCCCACGGACAGATCGGGACGCTGCAGGCCTTCCCCGCTGCCGACATAGATGGTGCGCGGGTCGGATGGGGCGACTGCGATCGCCCCGACGGAGCCGGTCGGCTGGTCATCGAAGATCGGGGTCCACGTGCGCCCGTCGTCCCGGCTGCGCCACACGCCTCCGTTGTTCACCCCGATGTAGAGCACCGTCGGGTGGCCCGGCACACCGACCGCGGCGACGGTGCGACCGCCTCGGAACGGACCGATCTGGCGCCAGCGCATTTCCGCGAACAGGGCCGGGTCGTACTGTTGGGCCGGGCTCACGGACCGGAGCCCGGCGACCGAGAGCGCGCACAGCATGACTACCTGACTCACACGAGCCACGGTTCGACTCCTGCTAGAGGGTGTGTGTCGCGGCACGGAAGCGCCCGGGATCGAGCAGGCGGGCGATCGACACGCCGGGGACGCTCATCCGTCCGTCCTTGCTCATCGTCAGCTTGACCACGTCCGATCCTCGCCCGAACCAGCGGGCACTCGGCTCCAGGTCCGAGGGATACACGCACCCAGGGAGCGCGGCCACGGCGATCCCCGCCTGGGAGCCGATGCCCGATTCCGGCATCGTGCCGGCCCAGAGCCGGGCGCCGCACTCCGCCGCCACGCGATAGATGCGGCACGCTTCGGTCAACCCGCCGATGCGATGGACCTTGATGTTCCACACCAGCGGCCCCTCGAGCGCGACGATCTGGCGGGCGATCCCGGCATCGCGCAGCGTTTCGTCGAGACACAGCGGCGTCTCGAGGGCCCGTGCCAGCCGGGCGTGGCCGACGAGCTCCTCCGGCGCGAGCGGCTGCTCGATGTACAGCAGGCCGGCGGCATCGAGTGCGCGCAGCGCGCGCTCGTCGCGGGGCCATTCGTAGGCGCCGTTCGCGTCGACCGTGAGCGGCAGGTCGGTTCCCGCCATCCCGTCGCGGGCGGCCCGAACCGCGAGCTCGTCCCAGCCGGGCGCGACCTTGATCTTGACGCGGCGGTAGCCGTGCTGCAGCGCGTCGTAGACGCGACGCGTGAGCGTGTCGGGGCGCCGATCCTCGGGGATGCCGAGCGCCACGCCGCAGGGGAAGCCCGTCGCCGGCGCGACGCCGAGCCGTTCCGCGACGAGCTGGGCGAGCCCGGTGCCGCGGCGGTGGGCTTCCAAGTCCCACGCCGCCGTCTCGATGCCCGCCCGCGCGAACGGATTGCCCCGCACGTTCTCGCGCAGCGCCGCGTCGACGGCCTCGGGAGAATCGAACTCCCGTCCCGCGACCCGGGACACGAGCACCCGGGTGAGCAAATCGCGCACGCTGCCGAGCGTTTCTTCCGAGTAGAACGGCAGCTCGTCGGGCGCCGCCTCACCGTAGCCGACGTGCCCGTCGTCGTCGTGGAGCACGACGACGAGCGAGCGGCGCGCGTCGATCCGGCCACCGGAGATGATAAAGGGCTCCAGGAACGGAAGCTCCAGCGCGTGCAGCTCAACCCGGGCGATGCGCATGGGCCCGCAGGTCGAGGAAATGCAGCTCGCCGTCGCGGCGTTCAAGCCCGCCGTGCGCTTCGAGCGCCAGCATCCCCGCGATCAAACCATCTTCCGGCGCGAACAGCAGCGCATGCAGCGCCCGCTGGGTGCGGGAGCCGTGTGTCGCGGGATACTGGGACAACGGCAGCTGAAAGAAGCTGTGCAGCTCGACGCTCTCGCAGCCGCGGCGCGCGTAGTCGAGGATCAGGCGGCCGGAGCAGATGTTGCCGGTGCCAACAAGTGCCGGGAACCCCGGGCTTGCGCCCGGGGTCAGGAGAGTCCCCAGGACACTGAGATTCCGGTCGCTCAAGTCCCACCCGCCGTAGGCCACCCCCCGTTCCGCATCGAACAGCCGGTTGAAGCACACCAGCGCATCCGCCTCGGAGGCCGCGCGCATCATGTCGAGCTGAAAGGCGTCGTCGAAACGTGCATTCATGAGCTTCACCGCCACGCGCACCGGCAATGGTGAGGCGGCCCGGATCCGCCCGGGCACTTCCCGCAGCCAGCGGAGGATCTGCGCGCGGTCGTCGGCGAGGGCATCGCCGGCGAGCGTGGGCGAGAAATCCTTCTCGACGAGCAGCGGCGGCGCCCCCCAGGCCTGCGCCAGCCGCCCGGTCGTATGGCGATATTCCGCGTCCCGGAACGGCTCGTCGAGGCGCGGCAGGTGATACTTCACCGAGGGCACGACGAGCGGGCCGCCGGCGCGAGTCACGTCCCGACCGGCGCGCACCAGGGCGAGGTACTCGTCGAGGGTGCGGTCCCAGCCGCGTCCCTTCCATGTCACCGTCCAGCCCGGCCGGCCGTCAGAAGCCGCGCGCCGCTCCACGCGCATCCGGGTCTCGTGAATCGCCCAGGCGGCCATCGCCTGCGCGCCTGTCTCATCTTCGGCGATGACCGTCTTGAGCACCACGAACGCCAGTCCCGCGGCGGCGTCCTCCTCGAGCTGGCCCGCGTTGAGCGACAGCTGCCCCGAGCCCTTGCCGATGGGATGCGGCAGCGGCTCCCCGGCATAACGACCCGTGAGATCGATCCGATACGCGGCCCGCACGTGGGCGGCGAACTCGCGCGGCAGGCCCCGCTTGAACCGCTCGAAGTCCTGCTCGAGCTGCGCGCGCACCCTACTGCGCGAAGCGGGACAAACGGAACTGCGGGTCCGGCGTCCCGTCGCCGAGGACGAGCCGGGCCACGAGCTCGCCGAGCGCCGGCCCATGCTTGAACCCGTGCCCTGAGCCTCCGCCCACGAGCCAGGCGTTCGCCGCGGCCGGGTGGCGATCGATGATGAAGTGCTCGTCCGGCGAGTTCTCGTACTGGCACACGCGCGCCTCGACCAGCGGAGCGTCCTTGAGGGCCGGAAAGCGGAATGCCAGGTAGTCGCGGGCGCTGCGTAGCGCCTCCGGCGACGGCACACGCTCGCCGGCGGTGGGGTCGAACGCCGGCCCCCGCGCGTCGTCCGCCACCTTGAACCCCCGCCATTCGTTCCCGGGGATCCCGTACATGAAGTGATTGGCGTGGTCGGCCCACACGGGGAGCGCCTCCTCGGTGAAGCGCGCGTCACCGGGCGGCGTGCCGAAGAAGAACACTTCCTGACGCGTCGCTCGCACGCGATCGCCGATCACCTCCGGAAACAGCTTCCCGAGCCACGGCCCGCAGGCGAATACGTACACGTCTCCCGCCAGCGTGCTGCCATCGCTGCAGCGCAGCGCCTCGCCCGGCGAGGGTGGTTGGACCGCGACCTGACGATACATGCCGCCGGCTGCCAGCAATCCCTCGAGTACCGCGGCACAGGCGCGGCGCGCCGTGAGATAGCCGCCGTCCCGTTCGAAGATCGCCCAGCGCACGCGCGCGCAGTTGATTTGCGGGTAGCGTTTCGCGGTCTCGGCACCGCTCAGCTCCTCGAAGCGACATCCGGCCTCCTTGAGCAGCGGCAGCGCGGCCTTCTCGTACGAATCGTCGTCCTCGACGAGCCACAGCACGCCGATCGGGTGGAGGAGACGCTGCTTCCAGCGTCGCTCGTGCTCCCGCCACAGCGCGAGCGCGCGCACCGCCATGTGCGTGTAGACCGCCCGCGGGCCATAGGTGGCGCGGATCACGCGCGTCTCGCCGCCCGAGCTCGCGCGGGCGTTGCCCGGTCCCCAGGCGTCGACCAGCGTCACGCGGGCGCCGCCGCGCCGGAGATACAGGGCGGTCCAGCCGCCGAACGCCCCTGCGCCGACCACCACGACGTGCGGTTTCTGCTTCATGGGAACCAACCCTTTGAAGAGAGGGAGTGCCGCGCCCGCGGCGCACGCCTCGAGAAACGAGCGCCGGGGAACGCGCTTCACGGCCGGCTGACGCGCGCGCCCCGCGCTTCCCGGACGGCGCGGCGCACGACGTCGCGCTCGGCCGGCGGCAGGGTCGGCCCCCAGGGATCGTCGCACGCGTCGTCCGGGATCACCCCGTCGGCCGCGAGGGCCCACAGCATGCGGCGCACGTACCCCTCCATCGGCGGGATGAACGTCGCCTCGGCGAACCGGTCGCAGAGGCCGGACAGGCGGACGAATTTCGCGAAGTCCCCCGCCCGGAACGACTCGAGCAACGCGCTCTGCAGGTCCGTGAGCGCCGCGCCCATCCCGATCAACGCCGCCCTCGCCCCTATGGTGAGCGAGTACCCCAGGAAGCGATCCTCCCCCGTGATGAGCAGCTTGTCGGGGTGGTCGCGCATCAGGCCCGCGATGCGCTGGAAGGTGACGACCGAGTCGAGCGTCGCCACCTTGATCCCGATGACGGCGGGCAGTGCGAGCAGCGCGTGCAAGGTCGCATTGTCGTACGCCACGCCCCCCGCCGCTTCATATAGATAGAAGGCGATCACCGGCAGCTCACGGCCGAGGGCTTCGTGGTAGCGCACCGGATCGTCGGCCTGAGGAAACGCCAGGATCGCGTCGGCCCCGCCCGCCTTCGCTTCCGCGGCCATGGCGACGCTGGTCGCGCCCGCGACGATGGCGCTCATGGGCAGGGCCGCCCGCCACGCGGCGAGCACGCGGCGCCGCTGATCAGCCGAGAGGTGCGGTCCGCGGCCCGTGTGGGCCCACACCGCCACGCCCGCCACCTGATGGGCCGCCATCCAGGTGGTGTACGCCTGCAGCGCATCCTCCGCCAGCGCGTCTCGTCGGAAGGGAACGGGCACGGCAGGGATGAGACCCCATTCCAGGGCGGCGGTCAGGCGTTCCCGGGGAGGTTTCAGCGCAGCAACCCCGCGCGGGCGTTCTCCGACTCGATGGCCGCGCGCCGTGGTGCACCGAGATCGAGGAGATCGAGCTTCGCGACGGCAGTCTCCGGGATGCGGAGCGGCTGCCCAGTGCCGAACACGAAGCGCTCCACCCCCATCGTTTCCACGAGCGTCCCGAGATGGTCCTCCGGCGGGCCCCAGATCCAGCTGATGTCCCACCAGATCCGCGCCGCCTCTTCGGGCGTCGACCCGAAGTGCACCTCCTCGATGAACGCGCGATCCGCGTGCGTGATCAGCAGCCGTACGGCGCCGTCGCTGTGGATCAACGCGCGCACCGCCGCGGCGGGCAGCTCGCCGGCGCGGTCGTTCGGATGACGCTGACGGCCGTCCTCGAGGCGCACCGCCATCATGAGGGGGAGCTGCGCGGCACCGCAGGCCGCGGCGAGCCCGCGCACCTCGGGCCCCGCCGCGTCGAGGCCGTAATACGACGGATCGCATCGGACCGCCGGTGCGTCGTGGTCGGTCGCGTCCCCCAGGGTCGCCGCCCAGCCGGCGAGCCCCGGGTGCACCGCGGGCACCGGCCGCAGCCGCCGCTCCCGCGCGACCGTGTCGTACAGCCACGCGTTCCCGTCCATCGGCTGGCGCCAGAAGAGGCTCGGCAGGTGGCTCACCCAGGCCTCGTCGATTTCGGCACGCTCGAGCGCCTCGATCAGCCGCTCGGGAGCGGTGCCGGGCACGCGGCGATAGGGGTAGGCGCCGAGGAAGGCGTTGACGTCGGTCCGCATCAGTCGGCGGGGAACGCGCCGCGCGGGAAGATGCGCGCGGCATTCTTCCACTTGACCAGCTCGAGCTGCGCGGGTGACAGCAGGTGCGCGAGGTAGCGCAGCTTGGCCCACCCGGTGTCCATGGTCAGGTCTGTGCCCCAGAGCAGCCGCTCCACACCGGCGGCTTCGAGGCACGCCTCGAGCATGCCCCCGTCCACTCCGCTCCCCGAGAGATCGACGTACACGTTCGTCGCCGTTCGGAGTGCCGCCAGCGAATGCTGCCAGTCGCCGCCCCCCCCGATGTGGGCGAGAATGAATCGTACGTCCGGATGGCGCGCGGCCAGTGCGACGAGCTCGGCGCCGTCCGACGCCTCCTGCCCCGGCCACTCGCGCCCCCGGTGCTGCCACACGTGATGCAGCACCGGCACCCCCCGCTCCCGGGCGAGGTCGCAGATCGGGTCGAGCAGCGGGTCGGTCGCGCGGCGGCTGGCCGCGAGCTTGATCCCGACCATCCCGGCACTGAGGCAGCGGGCGATCTCGGCACAGGCGTGGTCGGTGTAGTTGGGGTTGACGGTGACGTAGCCACGGACACGATCGGGGTGCTGCCGCTGGAGCGCGAGCAGCGCGTCGTTCCCGTACACCAGATCCCGCGGCGACGGGAAGTAGATCGGCGACGTCAGGCCCCAGCTCCCGAGGATCGACGCCACATGGTGGGTCACCCCGATCCTGTCCCCGGCCGCCAACCGGCTGGCGTTGCGCTCGCGCCAGTCGGCGCGCGGCGTCCGGTCGTGGTAGAAGTGGGCGTGGACGTCGATGAGCATGACGGGAATCTGGGTCATACGACGCTACGACGCCACGTTGTACGAGGCGGCGGAGCGTGTCGTATGCCGTAGCGTCGTGGCGTCGTACAACGGTTTATGTATCTTGTGTCCTGATGCGCACCCCACCGCCCCGTTCACCCGGGCCTCCGCCGCCGCGCGGCCCGACTCCGCCGCGCGGGCCCACGCCGCCCAAGGCCGGGCCGCCACCACGCCCCACGGTCAAACCCGCCGCCAAGCCACGGACCGCACGCAAGCTCCCGGCGTGGCTCATGCGCGCGCAGCGATTGCTGCTGCAACCCACCCAGGAGTGGGCGACGATCGCGGGAGAGTTCACGAACGCGGGCGTGATCTACTGGCGCTTCCTGGCGCCCATGGCGGCGATCGGTCCGATCGCGGCCACGGTAGGGGGAATAGTGTTCGGGGAGCGCGGCAGCCTGCTCACGTTCGGCACGGTCCCGGTCAGCCTCGGCACGGCGGTCCAGGCCGGGGTGCTCGAGTACGTGCTCAATCTCCTGGGGGTCTATGCCCTGGCCGCGGCGATCGACGTGATCGGCGGCGCGATCGGGGCACAGCGGAATCGCGTGCAGGCCCTGAAGGTCGCGGCCTACGGCAGCACCCCGTACTGGCTCGCCAGCGCCTTCGCCCTGTTCCCGCGGATCGAGCCGCTCGCGATGCTGGTCGGGCTCTACAGCATATGGCTGTTCGCCATGGGGTTGCCGCCCGTCATCAAGGCACCGCGCGACAAGACCGCCGCGTACACGTTGCTCACGAGCATCGCCGCCACGCTGCTCGTCCTGATCATCACGGCGATCATCACCCGCCTGGTCGTCGCCTAAACCCTCATCCTTTCGCGGCGAGCGCGCGCGACGCCGGGGCCGCGCGGTAGGTCCACGCCGCGGGCTCGCGCTCGCCCGTCAGCACAGCGTCGATCAGATGGCGATGCGGCGAGAGCGAGCACACCGGATCGGTGACGCCCGCGTCGCCCGCGACCAGGAAGGCCTGGCAACGGCACCCGCCGAAATCCTGAGCCTTGCGCGGGCACGAGCGGCACGGCTCGGGCATCCAGGCGTCGCCGCGGAACCGGTTGAACGCCTCGGAATGCTCCCAGATCCAGTCGAGCGGGTGGTCGCGCACGTTCTCGAACGTCAATGTGGTGATCCCACCCGCCGCGTGGCAGGGCCAGACCTCGCCCGCCGGCGTGACGGTCATGTAGGCGCGCGCCCAGCCACCCATGCACGGCTTGGGGAATTGCTCATGATAGTCGGGGAGGACCCAGACGATCTCGAGCGCGGTCCCGAGGCGGGCCCGCTCCCGCTCGACTACGTGCCACGCCGCCGCCAGCTGGGCCTTGGTCGGCATGAGCGCGTCGCGGTTATGGAGCGCCCAGCCGTAGAACTGCGTGTTGGCGAGTTCGATCCGCTCGGCGCCGAGCGATTCAGCAAGCCGGATCAGCGCCTCGACCTGGTGGAGATTGCGACGGTGCAGCACCACGTTGATGGTCAGCGGAAACCCCAGCTCCCGCGTGTAATGATACGCCGCGATCTTGTCCCGGTAGGACGCGGTGCCGGCGATCTCGTCCGAGAGGTTCGCATCCGCGCCTTGGACGCTGATCTGGACGTGGTCGAGCCCGGCCGCCTTCAGATCCGCCAGTCGCTCCTTGCTGAGCCGGTAGGCCGAGGTGATCAACGACGTATAGAGTCCGAGGGCATGCGCGTTGCGGACCAGCTCTTCCAGGTCCGGCCGCAGCGTGGGCTCGCCGCCCGAGAGCCCGAGCTGCAGCACGCCGAGCGCCTTGGCTTCGCCGAATACGCGGCACCATTCAGCGGTCGAAAGCTCGCGCTTGAAACGCGGGCCCGCGAAGTTGAGCGGGTTCGAGCAGTAGGGGCATTGCAGCGGACACTTGTACGTCAGCTCGGCGAGCAGCCAGAGCGGCTTAGGGTCCATAGAGCACCAGCCCCTTCGCGGCGAGGCCGTCGAGAAATACGGCGACGTCTCGCTCCAGCCCGCTCACGGCGTAGCGCCGCTCCAGCGTCGCCACGATGTCGGCGAATGAGCGTACCCCGTCGCACAACCCGACGATCTCCGCGCCCGTGGGGTTGAGCCCCACCAAGCCCTCGGGATAGAGCAGCACGTCGCGCCCCCGGACCTCGTCCCGCTGGAGGCGCGCTTTGGTATGGAGGCGTGGAACGGCCGCCGCCGTCGCGGGGGTCATGCGTCGGCTCCCGGAAGCGGACCCCGCTCTATGGCATCCAGGAGGCACCACAGCACGTCGCACTTGAACTCGAGCGCGGCCACGGCGCGCTCCTGGTCGGCGGGAGTGCGAAGCCGCTCGGTCACGAGACCGAGCGCGTACTCGGCGTCGCGGGGGGCCTGCTGCAGACGATTCCTGAAGTACTGCAGCCCCTCGGGATCCACCCACGGGTAGTGGCCGAGCATCGCGGCGAGCCGCTCCTTGACGATCACCGGGGCGAACATCTCCGTGAGCGACGCGGCCACCGCCTCCAGCCAGGGCTTCGACCGGCAGAAGTTCACGTACGCGTCCACCGCGAAGCGGACCCCGGGCAGGAGCCGCCGCTGCTCGAGCAGCTCGGGCCGCGGCACCCCCATGGCCTCGCCCAACCGCAGCCACGCTTCGATGCCGCCCTCGTCGCCCGGGCGCCCGTCGTGATCGATGATGCGCTGGATCCACTGCTGGCGCACGGCGCGCTCCGGACAATTGGCGAGAATGAGCGCGTCTTTCACGGGGATGTTGATCTGGTAGTAGAAGCGGTTCGCCACCCAGAGCTGCAGCTGTTCGCGCGAAAGCTCGCCACGGTGCATCCGCTGGTTGAACGGGTGCAGGTGATGATAGCGGCGCTCCAGCACGCCGCGTAACCGGCGCGCCAGCTGGTCGGCCGGCGCCGGCGAGCGCAGCGGCGCGCTCACAGCTCGAACTCCAGCGCGTCTTCTCCCACCAGGATCCCCGCGGCCTCGACCTGCGCGCGCTCGGCCGAGCTGCGGCACAACATGGGATTGGTGTTGTTGATGTGCACGAACACGGTGCGCTTGGCGCCGAGCCGCGGCAGCTGTTCCAGGCTTCCCCCGGGCGCGCCCACGGGCAGGTGGCCCATCTCGCGCGCCGTGGGCGCGTCGCCACCGGCCACGGCGCGGAGCTCGTCGTCCGACCAGAACGTGCCGTCGAACAACAGGAGATCGACGCCGCCGGCGACCTGCCGCACGGCGGCGTCGATCGCGCCGGCCGTCGGCACGTAGGCGAGCGTAGCGCCGGTGCGCTCGTCTGCGAGCCGCAGGCCGACATCGAACGTCGCTTGGGAGGCCTCGCGGGCGTAGCGCGGGGGCCGACGGGCGACGGGAGTAGCCGCGCAGCAGATCCCCAGCGGAGCGCCGGTGTGATCGGTGAGCGACATGGCCCGACTTTCGTCGAGCACGCGTCGCTCCACACCCGAGTAGGCCGAGAGTACCCGGTAGAGTGGCCAGCCATCGTCCAGCAGGGCGGTGACACCGCCCGGCGCGTACACCGGCAGCCTGGTGGCGCTCTCGCGCATCAGCAGGAGACCGAGCGTGTGATCGATTTCACCGTCGGTCAGGATCACCGCGGCGATGCTCGAACCGCGCCGGCCCCGAGGCCAGAGCTCGTGGTGGGCGGCGAGCTGCGTGCGGAGATCGGGCGACGCGTTGAGCAATACCCAGCGCTCGCCGTCCGCACTCACGGCCACGCACGATTGGGTGCGGCCGCGGTTATCGTGGCGCGCATCGGTGCAGTTGGGGCACCCGCAGTTCCACTGCGGCACTCCACCCCCTGCCGCCGAGCCGAGAATGATCACGCGCATTGAACAAAGGGGCCGGGTTTGTCACCCGGCCCCGCTCCACCTGTTCCGGCTTGGTTCAGGCGTTGCCGGCGTACGCGCCGACTTCCATCCCCAGCTCGACGACCTCGAATTCGGGCTTGGTCCACTTCATGTTGCATCCTCCAGAAACGATGGGGGTCGGTCCTAGGAACCGCTTGAGCTTGAGGAGAAGCAGACGCCGTGCCAGGTGGGCCGACCGAGCAAGTCGTTTCCGCGCAAGCGATTGATTATGCGATGTCCGCCCGAGCTGAGCGCAGGGTGAGCCTTTTCCCCCAATTGTGGGTGTGGTCACCCACTGAGCCCGAATTTCTTCAGGCGGTATCGCAGCGTGTCGCGCGAAATGCCGAGTCGCTGCGCCGCCTTCGTCTGATTGCCTCCCGCGTCTCGCAACGCCTGCTCGATCATCGTCCGCTCCCGCTGTGGCAGCGTGGCGGTGTCTACCGGCTGCGCCGCATCACCGTGGTCGCTCGCGGCCACCGGTCGCGTGAGCGAGAGGTGCTCGACATCGAGCGTGGGACCGCGACTCCACAAGACGGCGCGCTCGATCACGTGGCTCAGCTCGCGAACGTTCCCGGGCCAGGGGTAGGAGAGCAGCAGGTCGCGCGCGGCAGGGCTGAGCTCGCGCACGACTTTCCCGTATTTGGCATTGCATACCCGCAAGAAATGCTCGGTGAGGAGCAGCACGTCCTCGCCGCGCTCGCGTAGTGGAGGCACCTCGAGCACGATCACGGCCAACCGGAAATACAGGTCCTTGCGAAACCGCTCCTCCCCCACCGCGCGCTCGAGATCGCGATTAGTGGCGGCCATGATGCGGACGTCGACCTTGCGCTCGCGCACACTTCCCACGCGCCGCACCGCGCGCTCCTCGATGGCCCGCAGCAGTTTGCCCTGCACGGCGAGGTCGACGTCCCCGATCTCGTCCAGGAAGAGGAATCCGCCCTCGGCGGCCTCGACCAGGCCGGGCTTCGATTCCTTGGCATCGGTAAACGCGCCGCGCTCATGACCGAACAGCTCGGCTTCCATGAGCGTGGCGGGGAGCGCCGAGCAGTTGACCTCGATGAACGGCTGCGTCGCGCGGGGACCCGCGGCGTGGATCGCGCGAGCCAGGAGGCCTTTCCCGGTACCGGTCTCGCCGGTGAGCAGCACGGGTGGCGTCTCGACCAGCGCCGCGACCTGGCGGGCCCGGTCGAGCACCGCCCGCACCGCCCGCGACTCCCCCACCAGTCCCTCGAAGCCGACGTCCGTCGTCGCGCGACGGCGGTAGTAGGACAGCTCCTGCTTCAAGAGCCGCGTCTCGCGGGCGCGGTCGGCGAGCAGCTTCAGCTCCTCCAGGTCCACCGGCTTCTTGACGTAGTCGAAGGCGCCGAGCTTGACCGCTTCCACGGCGCCCTCGATCGAGCCGTAGGCGGTCAGCATCACGACGGGAATCACCGGATCGAACGCGTGGATCCGCTTGAGCAGATCGAGCCCGCTCATCCCCGGCAGCCGGACGTCGGCGAACACGACGTCGGGTTGCAGTGTGGCGAGCAGGTCCAGCGCCTGCTCCCCGGTGCCCGCTACCTCCGCCTCGTAGCCGTGGTCCGACAGGAACGCCTTGGCGGAGCGCGCCAGCGATTGCTCGTCGTCCACGATGAGCACGGTCGAGCCGCTCACGCGATACTCCGTGCCGGCTGGGGCGCGACCTCGCCGCTCGCGCTGGGAAGCCAGATCCGCACGGTCGTACCGCGGCCGACCGTGCTGGTGATGTCGAGCCGGCCGCCCGCCTCCTCCACGTAGCGCTTCGCGATCGCGAGCCCGAGGCCCGTCCCCTCGGGCCGCGTCGTGAAGAACGGCTCGCACAGGTTGGGGAGAATCTCGGGAGCGATCCCGGGTCCTGAGTCGGTGACAGCGACGACGACACCGCCCGCGCCGCCGGCGCCGGGCTCGACCCGCGTGGCCACGTCCAGCCGGCCGCCCTCCGGCATGGCGTCGAGCGCATTCGACACGAGCTCCGTGAGGGCCTGCTCGAGGCGCATCGGGTCCACCTGCACGTCGGGGAGGGCGGCCGGGGCGTGGACCGCGAGCTCGATCCTGCGCTGCCGCAGCAGCTCCGCGAAGCCCGCGAGGGCGCCGTCGACCAGCGCCTGCACGCGCTCGCGCAGTGGGCGAAACGGCGCAGGCCGGGAGAACTGCAGCAGGTGGGCGATCCGGAGATCGAGACGATCCACCTGCTCCACGATGGCATCGAGCTGCTCGCGGGCGGCGGGAGCGTCGACGCGGTGCCGGGCGAGCTGGGCGGCGGCGCGCAGACTGGCGAGCGGATTGCGCAGGCCGTGGGCCACCGCGGCAGCCATCTGGCCGATCGACGCCAGCTTCTCGGACTGCACCAGCTGGGCGCGCGATTGCCGCAGCTGCTCGGTCATGCGGGCGAAGGCCCGCGCCAGGTCGCCGATCTCGTCCGAGGATCGGGACACGATGGCCTGAGCGATCGTGTGTTCGAGGTCGCCCGCGCCGACGACGGCCATGGCGTGGCGCAGCTCGGTGAGCGGGCGCGCCAGGTCACGCGAGATGAGCCAGGACGCGACCAGGCCCGCCACGAGCGCGACAAACACCGTCGCCCAGAGGACGCGGCGCTTCGCCTCGACGATGCTGCGCATCTGGGCCACGGCGCCCTGCACGCTGAGCTCGCGCGCCTGACGATAGATCTCGCGGTTCACGCTGGCGAGCGTCGGCTGCAGCCGCTCGAGCAGCTCGCGCCGCGCGACGAGCGCGGCCTGATCCCGCTGGCCGGCATCGTGCAGCTGGAACACCCGCGCCGCGACCGCCTGGATGTCGGCTTCGATGCGGCGCACGGCATCGGCCAGCTTGACCTCGTCGGGGGGAAGGTCCGCCGTCCAGCGATCGAACCGGAAGTCCACGACCTGCACGGTGAGCGGGAATTCCTGCTTGGCGGTGGGATCGCCGCCCAAGTAGCGCCAGATGACCTGCGTCTGGTTGAACATCGCGTCTTCGACGTCCGCGTAGGTGCGCGAGCGCGCCAGGCGCTGGCCCAGCGTTTCCAGCGTGCCGCGCTCCAGGGCGTTGGTGCGGATCGCCTGCACGCCGACGAACAGGGTCGGGAGGACCATCAGGGCAAAACCCA
>DATNOR010000075.1:0-2069 GCA_035601235.1 Gemmatimonadales bacterium | reverse complement strand
CGGCAGGAACGCGCTCGCGCCCGTGTGCTGCACGACGGCGGGCTTGCCGCTCGCCAGGTAGGCCACCGTCCTATCGCTGACCCAGGCATTCTGGAATGCCATGCACGACGGCTTTGCCGCACTGAACTCCCCGCGCGACTGTCGGATGTAGGCGGCGTAGGCTGTGGGGCTGCCCGTGACATCCCGCGAGTCCCGCACGCGCCAGCCCTGCCGTTCGAGGAGGGCCCGGTCCTGCGCGTCCTTCTCCGCTTGCTTCGGCCGCGCCTGACCCGCGGGATCGCGGTCCAGGAGATAGAGCGCCAGCTCGAGGGGCTGGCTCGTGTGGCGTGGCAGATCCGCGAACTCGAGAAAGGAGATCCGCTTCGTGTTATCGACCAGGACGGTCTGTCCGTCCCGCTGCACCTTCAACCAGCTCGCCGACGACCAACTGGAAACAGTCGTGAAGGCCTCGGCGCCCGGCTTGTACCTGAACGGCCAGAGGTCTAGACAGACGGGCGGCCGCATGTGCGTCCACTGCAGGCCGCAGTCGGAAAAGAGCGCAGCCGGTGTTCCCACCGTCTCGCCGGTCGTCAGATAGCAATCGTGCGGCGAAACGTCGAGCTCTCCGGTACTCATCCAGAACTGCAGCAAGCCGGGATCGATATCCACGAGCGCCGTGCGCCGCGCGCAAGCGAGCAGGCGCGTGTCGATGGCGTAATGGAAGTTCAGCAGGACATCCGCCCGCCGCAGCACCGCCTCTGCCTCGGGCCGCGTGGAGTTGACGAAGCGTAGCTCGCCTTCGACGGCGTCGTACAGCAGCGTGTGGCCCTCGAACCCGAAATGCTTCATCCGTTCCTGGAACGTCGCGATGACGTGTGCCCGCCGGTCCGCATCACGGACCGGACGGAGTTGTTCGAGCCAGTAGACGTCGCAGCCCAACTGCCGCAGCCCCAGCGCGTATTGCAGGTACACCCAGAAGTGGCCACCGCCGTCAGGGAAACTGGCGACCTTGTTCACCGACAGGACGACAACGGTCATGGCGTCTCCATCATCACTGCGGCCGCTCGCGGCGACACATCGCGGAACCCGATCAGTGTGATCCCGCGCTCGTGGATGGCTCGTCGCACGCGCGGGTCGCACAGCGTCCGAAGCTCGATCTCGCGTTCGGCGCGATAGCTCGAGCGGAATCCCGCATCGATATAGCCCGGGTGACACGACAGCTCGGTCACGTCCGGTCCGATCTCGGCGTCGAGCACCCGCACGAAGCCATCCACCCCGATCTGCTCAGCGTGCGTCGCGTCACCCCATTGCCCGTAGAACTTCCCGACGTGGAGCACGGTGGAGTGGCCCCGCACAGGCATGCCGGCGGACCGGGCGAGCGCGAGCACATACGGGAGCACACGTGGGTCGCGGTGCACGTCGTGGTGCGAGTCCACGTGCGTCGGGGACGCGCCGGTCAGCTCGCGGAACCGCGCCAACTGACGTTCGCACTCAGCGGCCACCCGGCCCGGGTCGGAGCAGTCGAGCTCGAGGTGTAGGCCGACGCTCAGCGCGGGGTTCGCCCGCGCAAGCGCAACCGCCTCGACCGCCGCGGGCCCATCCACCATGAGGCTCGCGCTCGTCAGGACTCCCCGCACGCTGGCTTCCACGATGCCGCGGTTGATCCCGAGGCTTGCCCCGAAGTCGTCACCGTTGACGATCAAACGGCTCATGACGCCAACCCAACGGCCGCCGCAGCCACGGTGCCGCCCGCGGCGGCTCGCGCGGCCGCGGCCCGGAAGTAGGAGGCCAGGTGCAACGGCGCGTCCGGCACGCCCTTGAACCCGGGGATGCTTGCGATATCCACGACGTACGTGCGACCCTCACTCTCGATGAGGTCGACGCCGCAGAGGTCGATGCCGAACGCGCCGGCACTGCGCCGCGCGAGGTCGGCCTGCTCCGCCGTCGGCGTGAACGGCTCGCCGTATTTCTCCGTCTCGGTCCGGGCTGGAAAGACCTTCCGGACGCCGAAGAGCCGCTCGCCGATGACGTAGATCTTCAAGTCACGCCCCTGAGGCGGGTGATAGCGCTGCGCCAGAATCGGCGGCTGG
>DATNOR010000074.1:0-10566 GCA_035601235.1 Gemmatimonadales bacterium | reverse complement strand
GCGGCGATTACCGCATTGTTCGGAGCCGGCGGGGCACTCCTCTACGTGACGGCCCATCCGTTTCTCGAGTCGATGCTCGCCGTGGCGGGGCTGTTCGGGGTGAGCCAGTTCGTCCTGGTGCAGTGGGTGGCGCCGTTTCTTTCGGAGTTCCCGGAGAAGGTGTCGGCATTCTACTGGGCCCAGCGGGTCACGCATGCCCCCATGGCCCTCATGAACATGGTGTCGAGCAACATCAACCAGTGGACCGTGCTCGCCGCCATGATCCCCCTCGTCTACGGCTATTCCCATCTGCGCCATCACGGCGTGTGGGTCGACTTTCACTTCGACGAGGCGCAGCGCCTCGAAGTCCTGATCACGTTGTTCCAGACGGCGCTGGGGATGCTGCTCCTGGCCAAGATGGAATTCGCTGCGCTCGACGCCGCCATCCTGTTCGTGCTCTGGCTCGCCCAGTTCCTCCGCCCGAGCCTGCGGGACGAAGTCACGATCGTGTACGGCGCGTGGATGGCGATCCTCGTCATCGGATTCGCGGTCGGGCGCACGCCGCTCCTGGCGCCCAGGTATTTCTGGGAGGCGGTGCGAAAACACGATCGGCCGGCACCGCTGTAACGCGGCCCGGCCGACCGGTACGTCAGGAACGGAGAGGATTATTGAAGCCCGAAAGTAATGACTGGTCCCTCACCATGGCGTCTGCCTTCCCCCCGAGGGGGCATGACATCGGTCACAGTATCTGGGTCCACGATCGAGCCTGTTGGCTCAATAATTCTTCTCCCCGGTCCTCAATTACAATACTACGTGGACGGGAGACGTCAAGGACGGGCGTTACAGAGGATCGCCACGGAGAACCGTGAGGTGTCAGCATGAACGTGACTCTGTTGGCCGCGATCGCGCTGCTGGGAACCTGGGCCGCACTCGTGTTTGGCGCGCACGTGGGAAGCGGGCCGGCGCAGCTGTTGTACGCGGCGGCGGCGATCCTGTTCGCGCGCCGCGTCATCGTCGGCGCGCCGAAGTTCCTGTCCTGATCGCTCAGCCGGCGCTCAGCACGATCATCGCGATACCCCATGCGAGCGTCAGCAGCGTCACGGGCACGCCCACGCGTGCGTATTCGCCGAACCCGATCCGCACGCCGCGCGACTCCGCCTTCTCCGCCACGATCAGGTTCGCCATCGAACCGATGAGCAGTAGGTTGCCGGCGAACGTCGAGCTCATGGCGACGAGGCGCCAAACGAGATCGGCCCGGGGGAGGTTGGGAATGACGCTGCGCCACAGCATGACCGCCGGCACGTTGGACACGAGGTTCGAGAGCACCACCATGACCGCGCTCAGCGTCGTGGCGAGGCTCCAGTCCGAGCCCCACTCGACGCCGAGGCCGTGCGCGTGAATCCACGGGCCGGCCACCGCCCGCTCGAACCCCCGCATCACCACGAACAGCGAGCCGAAGAAGAGCAACAGCGACCACTCGACCCGGTTGATCGCGTAGGCGGGATCGCGCTGGGCGACGGCCACCATCGCGGCGCCGGCGGTGATGGCCACGAGCGGCAGCGAGCCACCCGCAAGCCAGGCGATCACGGCGACGCCGAACAGCGCGAGCCCCTTTACCACGAGCGGCCGGTCGAGCGTGACCGGAACGGTCTCGAGTCGTTCGCGGAACGGCTCCCGCAGCTCATCCTGGTACGCCCAGCGCAGGCACCCGTACGTGATCGCGAGGCCGCCGACGCCCACCGGCAGCATGCGCGTCAGAAACCCGCCGAACGACGCTCCGCTCCAGATCCCGACGAGCATGTTCTGCGGATTGCCGGTGATGGAGAGCACCGATCCCACGTTGGCGCCCATCGCCAGGCCGACGAGGTAGGGCGTCGGGCGCACACGCAGCGGCCCGAGCGCGGCGAGCAGTACGGGGGTGACGACGAGGCAGACGGTGTCGTTGACGAACAGCGCGGACAGGAGGCCGCCCCCCACGACGACGCCGAGCAGCAGGCGCTGGGGCGTGCGGGCGCGGCGCAGCACCCACTCGGCGGCCCATTCGAAGAACTTCCCGACCTCGAGATAGCCGACGATGAGCATGACACCCAGCAGGAACACCAGCACGTCGAGATCGATTGCGGCGTAGGCATCGGGGAGCGACAGCACGCCGCACACCACCATCGCGACGGCGCCGAGCAGGCTCGCGGCGGGGCGATTGAGGTGAACGAAGGGAAGCCGCTGGACGGCGATGAGGAGATACGTGACGCCGAAGATGATGAGGCCGGTGGTCATACGAACGCGGAACGCGGAAGTCGGAACGCGGAACAGGTTCGCTCTCGGCGGTCGCTCGATCTGTTCCGCGTTCCGCGTTCCACGTTTCGCGTTTTTAGATCTCCCAATTCGAGAACAGCACGCCGCGCCGCGGGTGTGGCTCGCCGTAGCCTTCGTAGGTCATCCGGAGGTCGGTCCAGCGGACCCGATAGCCGCGGGCGACGAGCCGGCGGAACGTGTCGTCGAAGCGTGTCTGGCAGCGCACCGCGACGCGCCGGATCCCCGCCCGCGCGGCGGCGGCCTCGGTCGCCGCGATGCTCGCCTCGAAGGCGCGGTCGTCGCGCGCCGCGAGCTTGAGCACGCGCACCTCGTCCTTAGGCCGGCCTTCGGCGAGGGGCGTGGAGTGCCACAATACGAACGCCGCCAGTCCGTCGTCGCCGTCCACGAGCGACGTGTCGCCCAGCCCCAGCTCCGCGGTGAGGACGATCTCGCGCGTGAAGTCGTAGCCGGAGGTGAGCGTGCCGACCAGGTGACGGGCCGCCGCGAGCGCCGCGCCGCCCGCGTCCCCTTTGCGTTGCGACAGGAGCGCCGGGGCGGCATGGCCGCGGGTCGCGATGTCGTTCGTGAGCGTCACCGTGAGGTGTCCGGGCGCGAAGCCGAGTCGCGCGTAAAAGCCGATGTTCTCGACCGTGCGGGGCATGGTCTCGAGCCCCAGCGTCGCGACGCCCTGATCGATGAGCCAGTCCACCGCCGCCCGGACGATCGCCTTGCCGACGCCGGCACCCTGGCGGTCGGGACGCACCGCGAGCGGGCCCATCCATCCTTCCGTGCCGGAGCGGTGCGCCACGTTGAACGCCACCACGTGCCCCGCCTCGTCGCGCCACAGCATGGCGCCCGCGCCGGCGTCGAGCAGCGCGTAGCGCCACACCTGCGGATTGAGGTGCGGCACACGCACGCCGACGAGGCCGTCGCGGCGATAGCGGTCGGTGAACGCGTCCGCGAACACCCGGTTCAGGGCGTCGGTGTCGCGCTCGCCCGCGGGCTCCGGCCCGTACACCTGGCGCTCAGGCAGCCACGCCCGCATCGGCGGCTCCCAGGGTGGCGGTGTCGTCCCGCACCACGCTCGTCCCGCGCGCGGGGTCGAAGTCCACACGGATCACGCGATCGAGGCCCTCCCGTACCTGCTCGATGTGTGTGATCAAGATGACCTGCGGGAAGCGATCCGCCAACCGGCGCAGCAACCCCACCACGTGCAGGCGCCGGGCCTCGTCGAGCGACCCGAAGATCTCGTCCAGCACGAGCAGCGACAGCGGCTGCCCCGCCCGCTCGGCGATCATTTGTGAGATCGCGAGCCGCAGCACGAGATTGGCCACGTCCTCTTCCCCACCCGAGATCACCGGCTTGGGCACGCCCGCCTCGAGGATGGTGACGGCGTAGTCTTCGGTCAGCTCGAGCTCGTCGTAGCGCCCGTCGGTCAGATCGGCGAGGAAGCCCGAGGCGAGCTCCGCGATCTCGGGGCGCATTTGGGCGTTCAGCTCGGCGCGCAGATCCGAGAACGCGCGGTCCAGCTCGTTGTGGAGGCGCTGCCGGGCCTTCAGGTCGACGATGTGGCGCTCGCGCTCGGTGCGCTCACCCTCGCGCCGCTTCGCTTCGCGGATGTCGTCCTCCGCCCGGGTCAGCGCCCCGCGCGCTTCGACCACGGCGAGCTCGGCCTCGCGCAGCGCGCCCACCGCACGGTCGTAGCGATCCTTGGCCTGGCGATATCCCTGGTCGGAGAAGCCCTCGGCGCGCACCGCGTCGGTCAGCTCGCGCACCCGCCGCTCCCCGGCCGACAGCTGCTGCTCCGCCCGCTCCGCCTCCTGCACCAGGCTCTCGGCGCGCCGCGCCCGCTCCTCGAGCGCCGCCGCCTCCAACGCGATCGGCTCGAGCTTGGCGAGCTCGGCCCGCACCGCGTCGTGCCGCGCGGCGTCGTACCCCGCCGGCCGGCCCGCGAGCTGGCGCTCGAGCAGCGCCGCCCGGCCCCGCGCGACGGTCAGCTGCGCCCGTGCCCGCTCTCCCTCCTCCAGCTGCGCCCGCACCTCTCCCGCCCGCGTGCTGGCACGACGGCTCTCCTCCAGCACGCGGTCGCGCGCGGTCTCGGCCTCGACCAGCTTGGGGGGGCGCTGGGCCAGCTGCTCGAGCCGCTGGCGGAAGTACTTGCCGTCGCCCGTGATCACCTCGAGCTGCGAGTCGAGCAGCGAGAGCACCGCGGCGTATTCGGGCCCGAGGGGACGCTTGCAGGTGGGGCACGTGCCCTGGGGCCCGAGTTTCACGATCTGGTCGCGCTGCTCCTTCACTTCTTCGTACAGCTTGAGCAGCTCGGTGCGCTTGGTCTCGGCGTACTGGCGGTCCTGGACCCACGCCGTGCGCTCCTCCTCCGCCGCGCGCTCCGCCGCCTGCAGCCGCTCGGCGAGCTGCCGCGCCGTCGCGTCGGCACGCTGCAGCTCGGCGGCGACGTCCCGCAGCTCGGCGAGGCGGCGCTCCAGCAGCCCCGCCGCACGCCCCAGCTCGGCCAGCTGCGCCTCGTCGGCCTGTCGGGCCGCCGCCGCCCGCTGCAGCCGCTCGAGCTGGGCCACCTCCTGCTTCAGCCGCGCGACGGGGCCGAGCTCGGCGTCGAGGCGACGCAGCTGCTCGCGCGCGCCCAGCGCGTCGGCGAGCTCCCGATCGAGCCGCTGGAACTCCTGCCGTGCCGCGACCACTCCCTGCTCCGCCATGCGTCGCTCGCCGTCGAGCGAGAGGGTGCGCTCGCGCCGCGCCACCCACTCGTTCCAGCGCGGCTCCTCGCGCGCCAGGGCGTCTTCCGCGGCGCGCCGCGCGGCGTCGGCGGCCTGCGCCGTCGCCTGCGCCCGCGCGAGGCCGGCCTCGGCGGTTTGCCGCTCCTCCGCCAGCACCGCGGCATCGGGCAACCCGGCCTCGAGGCCACGCACTTCCGCGGCCACGGCGTTCCGGACCGCACGCACCCGATCCTGCGCGTCGCGCAGGAGCTCGTAGCCGAGCACCCGTGACAGGAAGGCCGCCCGCTCCGTCTTGCCGAGCGCCGCCATCACCGCCAACTCCTTCTGGCCGGTGAAGTAGGTGTTGAAGAACTCCTGGTGCGTCATGCCGAGCGTGCGCTCCAGCTTGTCGGTGACGCTCTTCAAGGAATTCGCCACCACCTGCCCATCCTGCAGCAGCGCTGCCGTGGACAGGCCGCGGGTCACGCGGTACTCGTGCGCGCCGAGCCGGAACTCGAGCTCCACCTCCACGCCGGCACGGCCCTTGGCACCGAGCCGGCGGATCGAATCCTTGTCGCCGCGGACCGCCTGGGCGCCGTAGATCGCCCAGGCGATCGCCTCGAGCAGCGTCGTCTTCCCGGAGCCGTTGGGTCCGAAGATGCCCGTGATCCCGGGTCCGAATTCGAGCTCGGTGTCGGCGTGCTGCCGAAAGTTCACGAGGCGGAGCCGGTGCAGCTCCATCAGGGCTCGCCCTCCCGGCCGACGCGCGCCACGTAGTCGACGCCCAGGCGCACGAACGTCGCCCGGTCGAGATCGGCATCGAGCGGCCGATGCTCGAGAAAGGTCTGCACCGTCTCGGGCAGCGTCTGCCGGTGGGCGAACGGCCCCGGGGCGTCGCCGCGTGGCGCCTCAGGCCGGCGCAGGTCGAGCTGATAGTGCAACGCACGGGCCTTGTAGCCGCGGATCGCCGCGTGGTCCAGGTCCCGCGCGGTGGCGCGCGCCACGTCGAAGACGAGCTGCCGCACGATCTGGCCGTCGATCGCCGGCTTGGCCGCCGTGACGTGGGCGGCGATCCGCTCGTCGAGCTCTCTCGGGGTGAGCCCCTTGCCGTCGATCGACGGGAGGTCGATGTGCTCACGCGTCCGGTCGACTGGCCGGAACTCCACCCGGGACCCGGGCAGATGCACGAGCAGGTAGCCCTTACCTTGCGCGCGGTGCTCCTCCTCGTCCTGCTGCTGGCCCCAAGGATTCGGGGCCACGTACTCGAGGCTCCCCGCGTACCAGGCATTCTTCTCGATTTCCCGCGCAACGTGATAGTGACCAAGAGCGACGTAATCCCACTGAGCCGGGGCCAGATCCTCGAGCTGGACCAGCGCTCCGCCGTACTCCATGGTCCCGCGCTGCTCGCCCAAGCCCGGAAGCTGGCCGTGCACCAGCAGAACGTTGAAGGTCGTTCCCCGCTGCGGGCGCAACGCCGGACGCTCCGGCTGCGCAAGCGCCTGGTGGGGCGCGGCGAGCACCGAGCAGTCCAACTTCGAAAAGGTCAGGTACTGCGCCGCCTCAATCGCGACGTGGACGCCGAGGGCCTCATACAGCCGCAGGATGGTCCCCGTCTCCGTGGACCGCGGGGTATCGTGATTGCCCGCGATCATGACGATCGGCGTGTCAGGCAGCCCCGACCGGAGGCGGTGCACCTCCTTGAAGAGGAACAGGATGGCTGAGTTGGTCGGCCGAACGGAATGGAACACGTCGCCGGCGACGAGGATCAGATCGGGGCGCTGCTCGAGCAGGTCGTCGACCGCGCGGCGGAACGCATCGGCCACGTCCGTCTCGCGCTGATTCCCGCCGCGCGGCGTCTGCCGGTCGTACTGGCGGAACCCGAGGTGGAGATCGGCGAGATGGGCGAGTTTCACCGTTCGGTCAGTACGGCTCGTCGGAAATCGGGTTCAGCGGCGCGACGCTCTCGCGTGCAGCGGCCGGTACGGCCGCGACCCGGCCGCCGAGCTGCTTCTTGAAGTGGGCCAGCGCGTCGTGCGGCCGGGTCTGGCGGGTGTGTGCAAGCGCGCGCCGCACGTCGTCCTCCCGTCGGTCCGCGATGAGGTCCTTCACCTGATTGGGCCGCACCCGGCGGTCGAGCTTCACCAGCTGGCGCGCCACGGCCTCATCGAACGGCAGGTCGGCGGCGGGGGGATAACGCTCCACGCCGTCCCGGCCGCGCAACACGGCGGGCCGCGGGAAGCGCACGAAGATAGGTTGCGTAAAGTGGGGATGGCGCACCATCAGCTCGCCGATGGGCAGCGTGGCCAGCTTGATCTTGGTGGCGGGCGAGAGCACCTGGTAGCCCGGCGTCGCCAGCTCGTCCGCGTCCATGCGGCCGAATACGACCGTGCCCGCGTTGCCGACCACCCGCCGGTGCACCTGCGAGCGGAACTGCTCGGCGCCGAACAGCACCAGCCCGAGGTAGCGGCCGCGCTCCGAGATGTCGAGCAGCATCTTCTTGACGTAGGTCTCCGGTCCGTCGGCCGGCGCGTACTTGTTGAGCTCGTCCACGAACACCACCACCGCGTCGACGCCCAGGTCGCGGCGCTCGAGGCGCTCGCGCAGCTGCGACACCACCCGGGCGAACACGAGGTCCTGCCCCAGGGGATCGACGTTCGCCACGTCCACGACGTACACGGTGCGGTCGTCGAACCTTCCCCACGGCAGATCATTCGACGGGCCGTCGTCGGTGACGAGACCCTTGCAGCGTGTCGAGATGTTGGCCAGGCGGTTGCGCACCTTGCGCATGGTCGCGATGTGATGCGTGCGCCAGCTGTCGCCCCCACGACTGGCGAGCTCGAGGCCGTCGAAGATGGACCGGAACAGCCGCTCCAGGTCCGCGAACGTGACCACCCGATGCACGCCGCCGAACCCGTCCTCGAACTCCTTGTCCACGACGCGGTCGGCCAGAAAGTCGATGAAGGCATCGGCCTTGGCGTCGATGTCGTCCCGGTTGAGCAGCACCTCGGCGTAGTCGAGGACCTCGCGCAGCCCCCACACCAGCGGCTCGACGTCGCCGACCAGGTCCGGATGAGTGCGCAGCGTGTTCAAGTTCACGCCGTCGGCCTTGAAGGGCGCGTAGTAGCGCACCCGCCGGAACGGCTCCGGCTCGACGCCCAGGCGCTCATAGCGCCGGCGATCCTCGTCCTGTAACGTGCCGGGCCGATCGAGGAAGCACAGGTCCGGTCCCTTCACGTTGAAGCACACCGCGGCCACGCGACCCTTGTGGGGCGGGAAATGCTGGAAGATGGAGGCCAGCAGGAACTCCGCGGCGCTCGTCTTGGTGGCGAGCCCCGAGACGCCCGAGATGTTCAGGTGCGCCGCTTCCGGGCCGAGCAGGAAGTCCGCGTCGACGTACACGGGCGCTTCGAGCCCGCCCGAGGTATAGAGGCCCACCGGGATCGCCGTCGGTTGCGCGCCGCCGAGATAGGCGTCCATGCGGAGCGCTTGTGCCACGTCGACGTCGCTCGCGACGTGCACTTCGCCGAGCGGGACCGGCTGCAGCGGTTCCTCCGGGGTCTGACGCAGCACGGCGGCGGTCCAGAGCCGGATCTCCTGACGGACCGTCGGACTCGCCGCGGCCTTGGCGGGGTCGCCCTCGGCACCCACCACGTCGTGCAGCGGCGTGGCCAGGTCGGAGTATGCGAACCCATCGGTCACGACTCCGTAGACGACGCGCCCCGATTCCCCAGCCCCGAGCCCCTCGACCCTGACTATCGCCCCGATCCCGATGCTCGTCTCGTTCGCGGTCCAGAAGTGGAACTGATGAGGGGTCGCAGGCTTCTGCTCGGTGGCGACGACGCGGCCGATCGGGAGAGCCAAGTGGCGCCGCTCGATCACGAGGCGGTCCTCGGAAGCCGAGAGCCGGGATACGGGATACGAGATGCGAGATGCGGGGTGAGGTCGGACGGGGCGCGTGCCCTCAGGTACGTCTCCACGTCGTGGATAGGATAAAGTAATCGATCCCAGCGCCGGTCGGGGGTGGCGATGGGCGCGCGCTGCGCCCGCACCCACGCCGCGATGGGCGCGGCGAGCGCCAGCGTGTCCGGATGGGCGCGGGCTTCGAGGCGCAGCAAACCGTACAGCAGGTCGTTTCCCTCCCACGGCCAGAGCCGCACGTACCAGGAGTAGATGTCGCGCCCGGCCCCGCGCGCGCGCGGCCGAAACACCCCCGTGCGATGGCCGTCCGGCAGCGTGAGCGCCCGCTCCAGCTCCGCACCTTCGAAGTACTGAGCGCCGTGACTCTTCACGACGCCGAGCGCGCGCGGATGCTCGGAGAGCGCGGCCGAGTCCGAGAGGACGCCGTCCACCACGAGCCACTCGTCGGCGGCGAGCGCTGGGAGCCGTCGCTCCGCCAGGCGCCGTTCGAGGGCGGCCCGGACCTTCTGCACCTCGACCCGCGCCGCCGCGAGGGTGCGCGCCGGCGGCCCTGCGTCATCGGCAGGGATCTCGAGCACCCGCACGCCGGCGGCCTCGAGCACCCGGCGCACGCGTGCCGGGAGCTGGTCGAGCCGCGTGATCGCCACCTCGTCCGTGGCTTCGGCGACGGTGCGGAGCCGGCGGTCCGGCCCGCGCCGCCGAATCGCGGCGGCGGCGTGCGCCCGCACGATCGGCGTGATCCCGCCATACGCGACCACGCGCCACTGCTCGATGCCGTCGAGGAAGCCCACGGTCCCGGGTGCCAAGGGCGGCGCGTCGCCCAGCGGGTACACCCGGAGCTCCGCCGCTTCGACCGGATCGGCCCCGGTGAACTCCTCCACATCACCGCGGCCGAGGCTCGCCTCGGGAACGTGGGACGCCGGCACCGCGCCCGCCGCGACGACGGCCTCGACCCATGAGCCGGACCCGGTCATCGAGTCCGAAGCGCCCACCCGAGATACGTGATGCTCAGGTCGTCCGTCAGGACGCGGCGGCCGGTGCCGTCGCCGGCCCGCGCGATGCCCCGCATTTCCTGCACTACCATGTCGTTGTGAGCGAGTTTTTCGGTCAGCTCGACCGGCGTGATGAAGCGCTGGAAGTCGTGGAAGCCTTCGGGCATGGTGTGCTGCACGTATTCCTCGTCCCACACCACCTGCAGGAACCCGGCGATCGTGCGGTTGTGGGTGAGGAACCCGAGCCCGCCGCCCGGCGCGAGCGCGGCGGCCACGCCGGCGAGCGTGCGATCGAGATCGTCCACGTGCTCGAGGACGTCCACCGCGAACACGAGGTCGTACGTCCCGTCGAGCCCGGCGGCCTTCAGGTCCTCGGCCGTGCCCCGCCGGTAGTCGATCGCCAGCCCGGCGCGTTGCGCGTGGTCGCGCGCTGCTGTGAGCGAGCGCTCCGACGGATCGATGCCCGTCACCCGCGCGCCTTCGCCCGCGAGCGCTTCGGCGAGGATCCCGCCGCCGCAGCCCACATCGAGCACGCCCTTGCCGCCAAACCCGTTGAACACGGCGCGGAAGTACTCCACCCGCACGGCGTTCAGCTCGTGCAATCCCGCGAACGGGCCGGCGTGGCTCCACCACAAGCCCGGCATACGCTCCACCAGACGCTCGTACTTCTC
>DATNOR010000073.1:0-3146 GCA_035601235.1 Gemmatimonadales bacterium | reverse complement strand
CTCGGCGTGGTGTGCGTCCTGTAAGGACGCACCAACGGCCGAGCGCGCCCTCTCAGGGCGCGAACAAACGATAGACCGAAGACCTCTCCTCGCGAAAGGGACCCGTTGACCCGCATCGCCCTGGCAACGTATTCGAAGCTCCCGACGCTGAACGATGACGACCGCCTGCTCATCCCCGCCCTCGCCGCGCTCGGCGTGACGGCCGTGCCGGCCGTGTGGGACTCGGGACAGGTGTGCTGGGACGAGTTCCAGGGCGTGCTGATACGGTCCTCGTGGGATTACCACCTCCGCCCCCTCGAGTTCCTCGACTGGATCGCCCGGCTCGAGCGTGGCGGCGTGCCTGTGTGGAACCCAGGCGCCCTGCTCCGTTGGAACCATCACAAGCGCTACCTGCGGGACCTGGCGGCGCGGGGCGTCGCCACGGTACCGACGCGCTGGCTCGCACGAGGCGAGCCGGCCGACCTCCAGGCCCTGCTCGCCGACGTGGGATGGCGGGAAGCCGTGATCAAGCCTGCGGTCTCCGCCAGCGCGTTCGGCACCTGGCGCAGCTCGACTGAGACCGCGTCCCGGGACCAGTCGCGCCTCGAGGAGCTGCTCTCGGCCGGCGACATGATGGTTCAGCCGCTGCTCTCCGAGGTGGGCGACGCCGGGGAGTGGTCTCTGGTGTTTCTCGGTGGGAGCTTCAGCCACGCCGTGCTGAAGCGGCCGGCGGCGGGGGACTACCGCGTGCAGTGGGAGTTCGGCGGGTCGGCGGTGTCCGCGGCTCCGGCGCGCCGCCTGATCGCCGACGCCGAGCGCGTGCTCGCAGCCGCGCCGGGCGACGCGTTGTACGCGCGTGTCGACGGGGTGGAGCGCGAGGGCCGGCTGGTGCTCATGGAGCTCGAGCTGATCGAGCCGCACCTGTTCCTGGGCTGGGACAACAGGGCGGCGGGGCGGCTCGCGGAGGCGCTGCGCGCGGCACTCGCTGGGTGAGTCGCCCGGCTTATGCGGTGCGGCGGTCCGTCTGCCCCGATCGAGTGAGCAGGGCGCTCGCGGCCGCCGGCTCCAGCGGCTTGGCGAACAGATCGCCCTGCCCGAGCTCGCACCCGAAGGCGATGAGACGCTCGCGCTGCGCTACGGTCTCGACGCCTTCCGCGATCACCTCCAGACCGAGGCTCCTCGCCAGGTCCACGATCGAGCGCACGATGTCGAGGTCGATGCGGCGGCCCCCGATGCGGTGGACGAAGGAGCGGTCGACCTTGATTCCCTGGAGCGGTAAGCGCGGCAGCGAGGTCAGCGACGAGTATCCCGTGCCGAAGTCGTCCAGGTGCAGCTCGACGCCCAGCTCCCGCAGCTGACGGAGCCGGGCCGCCGACGACTCGACGCTCGCCATGAGCACGCTTTCGGGAATCTCGAGCGCCAAGGAGGAGGCCGCGAGTCCGGCGTCAGTGAGGGCCATGCGCACCTCGTCCACCAGGCCGGCGTGCCCGAATTGTTTGGCGGAAAGGTTCACGCTGACGCGCAGCGAGGCCGACGCCGGGAGTGCGTCCTGCCAGCGTCGCGCGTGGCGGCACGCTTCCTGGAGCACCCACGCGCCGATCGGCAGCATGAGGCCGGTCTGGTCCGCCAGCGGCACGAAGTCGGGCGGAAGGACCACTTCCTGCTCCGGGCGATGCCAGCGCAGCAGCGCCTCGAACCCATGCACGCTGCCCGTCTCGAGCTGCACGATCGGCTGGAACACCAGGCGGAACTCATGGCGCTCGAGCGCGTGCCGCAGGTCCGCCTCCATGCCGAGCCGGGCCTGGGCCGAATCACGCATCGCGATCTCGAACACCTGGAATCGCGCACGCCCTTGCTGCTTGGCGTGATACATGGCGAGGTCCGCGTCGTGCAGCAGGTCCTGAGGCTGCGCGTACTGGGACCCGCTGAGGACGACGCCGATGCTCGCGGTCGCGACGATGTCCTGGCCTGCGAGCGACACCGGCACCGCGAGCGCGTCCTGGATGCGCCGCGCGGCGCGTTCCCCGTCGGGCAGTCCGGTGATCTCCTCGAGCAACAGGGTGAACTCATCGCCGCCGAGCCGCGCGACGACGTCGGCCGGCCGCACGCACGTGCGCAGCCGCGCCGCGATCTCCGTCAGGAGGTGGTCGCCGGCTGCGTGGCCGAGGCGGTCGTTCACCCCCTTGAAGTCGTCCAGGTCGACGAACAGCACGGCGAAGCGGTAATCGCGATCCCGCCGCAGGCGCGCCAGCGCTTGCGACACGCGTTCCACGAAGTAGGCGCGGTTGGGCAGGTCGGTGAGCGCGTCGTGCAACGCCTCGTGCAGCAGCTGTTGCTCGGCCTGTTTGCGCGCCGTGATGTCCCGCGCGATGCTCGTGGCGCCGATAGGGCGACCGTGCGGGTCGAGGATCGGCGAGATGGTAATCGATACTTGGATCAGCGTGCCGTCCTTGCGCACGCGGGTCGTGTCCTGCTGCTCGAAGTGCTCCCCCCGCCGCAGGCGCTCCATGATCCCGGCGAGCTCGTCGTCCTTGTCCGGGGGAGCGAGCAGGCTGATCGACTTGCCGATGACGTCTTCAGCAGCATATCCGTACAGACGCGTCGCGGCCGCGTTCCAGCTCGTGATGATGCCCTCCAGCGTCTTGCCGATGACGGCGTCGTCGGCCGACTCCACCATGGCCTTGAACTGGGCCAACGCCTTGTCGGCCTGGATGCGGTCCGTGAGGTCCCGCGTGACGCAGCGGGCATGGATGAACTCGGCACCGTCGAACAGGGCGTTCGCACTCATGAGACCATAGCGGATCGAGCCGTCGCGGTGGCGCATCCGCATCTCGACGTTGCGGAGCGCCTCCCCACCCCACAGGCGCCGCACGCTGTCCACCGCGACCTCCCGGTCGACGCAGAACTGCGCGATGTTCCGACCCAGGTATTCGTCGGGCTGGTAGCCCAGCAGGTCGAGCTCGGCCCGGTTGGCGCGGAGGATGGCGCCGTCCGGCGCCATCCACCGAATGCCGACCGGCGCGTTCTCGAAGAAGTCCTCGAGCTCGGCCTGGCTACGACGCGCCTGCGTCAGCGCGTGCTCGCGATCGCTCACGTTCACCGCGACACCCACCACGCCCACGATCGCGCCGCCTTCGTCCCGCAGCGGCTCCACGTGCGCATCGTAG
>DATNOR010000072.1:0-8718 GCA_035601235.1 Gemmatimonadales bacterium | reverse complement strand
GGATGTACGTAACGTAAACAAATTTTGAGCCTAACATTGGATTCTCCTAAGAGGTTACGGTTTTCTCGCGAGTACGACGTGCGTCGCGGCCGGCGTCGCCACATGCTGGGTGCACGAATAGCCCAGCGCCGGCAGGTCCATCCCCGCAAAGAGCGCCTCACCACTGCCGAGCAGAATCGGCGCGATCGCGACGTGTATTTCGTCGATGAGGCGCGCCTGGAGATACTGGCGCACCGTGGACGCCCCGCCGCCGACCTGGATATCGCGCCCGCCCGCGGCCTCCCTGGCGCGACGGAGCGCTTCCTCAATTCCGCCGGTGACGAAATGAAAGACGGTCCCGCCTTTCATTGTGATCGGTTCGCGCGCGTGGTTCGTCAGCACGAACACCGGCACGTGATACGGCGGGTTCTCGCCCCACCAGCCGCGCCACCGGTCGTCGGGCCAAGGCCCGCGCACGGGGCCGAACATGTTTCGGCCCATGATAAACGCACCGATGCGTTCCCCGAAGCGCTTGGCAAAATCGTTGTCGGGGCCCGTCGTCCCGCCCGTTTTTCCGGTTATCTCGCGAAACGCGCGCGTGCCGATGTACCAGCCGTGCAGCTCCTCACCACCTACGCCGAGTGGGTCCTTCAGTCCCTGGCGGGGGCCGGCGCCGTACCCGTCGAGGGAGATCGCGAAGTTGTGGACGCGCAGTTTGGACATGGAATCCTCCGCTGGTTGCCTATGCGTCGAATGGGCCGTCTCGAAATCGACAGGCGAAGGATGTCGCGGGGGGGGGCGCCGACAGCACCCTGAACGCAGTCTCCATCCCTCGAAATGAGCACGCAATGTCGAAGGTTGTCGCTACGCACCCTAGAAGCAGGTCCTTCGCGACGCGCGCGTTCCGCGCCGCTTCGCTCAGGATGACATGCGGGGCCGCGGTTTGAGGGAAAGAGACAGGGGGGAGTAGGGGCGCAGCATGCTGCGCCCCTACAAATCTCTCTCTCCCCCGCGAAGCGAGCGAGCGTGTCACCCTGAGCGCCGCAGGCGCGAAGGACCTGCTTTCCCACAGATGCGAAGGACCTATTTCGGGCGCCGCAGGGCTGCACTGCCCTTAAAGGGCAGTGTCCTGCTGGGCCCCACTCCTCGGGGTGGGGGACGATCAGGGCGTTCCAGTAGTCTGGAAGAACTCTCCCATATCGGGCGCGGTCGCGGCCGCGTTGGGCAGCGTCGTGAGGCCGAGCGCCTCACCGGTGAGCCGCAGCAGGCTCTGGTGCTGGTAGACGCCCACGCCCTGATAGGCGCGCTTCGCCTTGGGGCTCACGATCACGCAGGCGACGTGCCCGCCACCGTCGGTGGCATCGCCGCTCCCCGCTTCGTCGAACACGATCACCAATAACCCGTCGCGCTGGAACGCGGCCTTGTTCACGAGCGGATCGATGTTCGTCTGGAGCCACTGGTCCGCCGTGGCGAGCGGGCAGTCGTGCGCGTCGTTGCACAGGTTGGGGGCCACGAACGAATAGGCGGGGAGATTGCCGGCCGCCAGGTCAGTGGCGAACTGGGTGAACGGCACGAGGTTCTTCCGCTGGGTCGAGTCGTTCACCACGTCGGAGAGCAGCGCGATCACGTTGTGCTTGCGGGCGTAGTTGCCGACGTCCCCCCCGGTGTAGCCGACCGACGGCAGATCCTCCGCGTAGGACTTCCACGTCTTGCCGGCGGCGATCAGGTGGCGAATGATGTTGTCGTCGCTCACCACCGTGGAGTAGCTGTCGTTGTTGGTGATGATCTTCCCCACCGTCATCATGAAGTAGTTGCCGATGGAGGGATGCGTGACGGCGTAGTACTTGGTCGCGAGCGCGTACTGCTGCGCCAGGCCGTTCAGATAGGGCATCGACGAGCTGCCGATCGCGGACGAATAGTCCGTGTTCTCCTCCACCACGATGATGACGTGCCCCATCAGGGGCACGGAGCCGCCGCCTCCCGAAATGGGGGCCACGTAGTCGGCGCCCTTGCACGCCATCATCAGGAGCAGCAGCGTCAAGAGTCGCGATTTCATACGAGAGTCTCCTCTAGACAAGCGTCTGTCGAGCGAGCTCGACCGCGGTGATCACCTTGTCGCGCCACGCCGGCTCCTGGCGCCGGAAAATGCCGCTCGCCACCTCGATCAGGGTGCCGGCGCAGTGCAGCGCGAAGCGAGCCCGCCAGCCGGCCGGCACGTGGGCGAAATACTCCTCCACGAACGCGTCGGCCGCGGCGCGGATACGGGCAGCCGGAACCGCATCCAGACCCACCCCCCCGCTCAGATACGCCCAGAGATGGGCCGGATCGCGCACCGGGTCGCCCAGGGCCACGGAATCGAGGTCGATGAAAATCACCCGCTCGTCGTCCGTCTCCAGGAACACGTGCTCGGCCTTCAGGTCCCCGTGTATCGGGGCCGCCGGCACGTCGGGCAGGCCGCGCTCAACGGCCTCGGTGACAGCCGCGACGACGGGCCGCACCTCCGGACAGGCCCAGTTCACGAGCCTGGCGGCGTGCCGCACGTCGGCCAGCTGGTCGGCGCGGGTGTGCGCCCGTGTGACCATCCCGGGGTCGTCCTGGTTGAACGCGGCCACGGCCCGGGCGACGGAGCGCACCGCATCGGTCGGGTCGCGGCCTCCGTCCAGCAACAGCTGCAGCAGCGGCGTGCCGGGCGCCTGCTCGATCGCGAGGGTGCGGAGCGCGCCGATGTAGGCGATGGGTGCCACCACCTCGTAGGCCCTCGCCGGGTGGAGCCGGGACAGGCGCTGCAGCAGCTGCCACGTGCTTTCGCCCCGGTCGTCGCGGTACACCTTGAGATAGCAGCGCCGCGTCGCCCGGCCCCCGGTCGCACGGTGACGCGCCTCGACCGTGTAGCGCAGCGCGGCGCCCAGCTCGGTGCGGTAGCGCAGCGGCTCGATGACGCGCCGCCCGGCCTCCCAGCCGTCGAGCAGCCGGGAGTCCACCGCCGCCGCGAGGCCCTCGCCACCCATCACCAGCCGCAGGTGGCGCAGCTTGCGATCGTAGGGGAACACCTCCACCAGCATCGCCAGCTCGGGGATGAACCCGACCGGCTCCAACGCGAGCCAGTGCGGCGGGATCTCGCGCCGCGGATCGTTGGCCAGACTCTCCCGCCAGTGTCGCTCCGCTTCTCCTTCGCGGGCGTCCACGACACCGGTCACCGACTGTTCCCAGCGCCGTTCGTCCCCGCCCCCGCCCCCGCGCTCGTGCTCGCGCAGCCGCAGCGTGTACTGCAGCACGTAGCGCGACGTGGACTGGCGGCAGCGGAACCGGAACGGGACGCAGTCCTCGATCTCCACGCGCCGGCCGGACGCGGGCGCGAGATGGGTGCGGAACAGCTCGAGCATCGCGGCCGGATCGGTGGCGATGGCGAGCTGGGGGAAGTCGGGGTCGTGCGGGAATCCGTCGTCACCCCCTGTCCATACGCCGTCCCCCCTCTCCGGAACGGAGAGGGGGACAGGGGGTGAGGACGAGCCAGCAGCACGCCCGGCCATTAGGTCACCGCCTCGTACAGCTGGCGGTAGCGCCCGCTGCGCGCCGCCAGCTCGGCGTGGGTGCCGCGGTCCACGATGCCCCCGCCCTCGAGCACCAGCACCTGGTCGGCGTCGGCCACCGATTGCAGGTCGTGGGTGATGACGATGCAGGTCTTGCCCGCCATGAGGCGGTCGAGTGCCTCGCGCACTTTGGCTTCACTCTCCCCGTCGAGCCCGGTCATCGGCTCGTCCAGGATGAGCACGGGGGCGTCGCGGATCAGGGCGCGGGCGATGGCGATGCGCTGGCGCTGCCCGCCCGAGAGGGTCGCCCCGCGCTCGCCGATCACCGTGTCGTAGCCGTGCTCCAGCTGGCGAATGAATTCGTCCGCGTTCGCCGCCCGCGCCGCCGCCTCGATCTCTTGCAGCGTCGCCGTGGGCTTGCCGTAGGCGATGTTCTCGCGGATGGTGGCCCCGAACAGGAGCGACTGTTGCAGCACGATGCCGATGTGGCGCCGCAGCGAGGCGCGCTTGTATTGTCGCAGGTCGCGGCCGTCGATCAGGATGGTGCCGCGCTGCGGCTCGTACAGCCGCAGGATCAGGCTCACGATCGTGGACTTGCCGGCCCCCGACACCCCCACCAGCGCGAGCCGCTGGCCGGGCGAGACGCTGAACGAGATGTTGCGCAGCACGTCCTTGCCGTCGCCGTAGTCGAACGACACGTCGCGGAACACGATCTCGCCCTTCAAGTCCCTGGCGGGGATCGCGTCGGGCCGGTCCAGGATCTCGGGCTCGATCTCGAGGATCTCGGAGACCCGCTCGGCCGCGGCCATGGCCTTGGAGAAATCGGTCGAGAGCTTGGCGAGCTGGCGGATCGGCTTGTACATGTTGGTGAGGTAGCCGACGACCAGCACCAGCTCGCCCGGCAGCATGCGGCCCTGGAGCACCTGGAACGCGCCGAACAGCACCGCGGCCGCGGTGCCGAGGGCGGTGATGATCTCGGACGAGCGCGTGGCGGCCGCCTCGAGCCGCGCCACGCGGATGCTCTCGCGCACCGTCTCCTGCGTCACCGCGTCGAACTGCTCCGCTTCGTAGCGCTCGCGCGCGAACGCCTGCACCAGCGGCACCGCCTGCAGCACTTCGCTCATCCGCGACGCCACCTTCCCTTCCTGCTTCTTCTGCGTCTTGACCGAGAGCTTGGTCTTGCGGTACAGGTGCAGCAGGCTGTAGGCGAGGAACGGCAGGGTGGCGAACGCGATCAGGCCGATCTTCCAGTCGATGGCGACCATGATGGCGAGCATGCCGGCCACCGTCAGCACGTACGACGTGAACTTGAGGATCGAATCGGCGAACACGTCCTTCAGCGTGTTGGTGTCGCCCGCGATCTTGGTGAGCAGGTCGCCCGAGCGGGCGCGATTGTGAAACGCGAGCGACAGGGTCTGGAGGTGCGTGAACATCTCGCGCCGCAGCGCGTACACCATCCTGTAGCCGATGGACGACGTGATGAAGATCTGAAAGTAGGAGAACAGTCCGCCGGCGAGCGCGATCAGCACGATGCCGGCGGCCGCTTCCATCAGCAGCGGCACCTTGCCCACCGCCAGCACCCCGTGGAGCGCGCGCAGCAAGGGCGGGATCGGCTTGTCGAGGATCACGTGGTCGAGAATGACCTTGAGCGGCCACGGCTTCAGCAGCTCCGCCGCGGTTGCACCCAGCGTGCACAGGGCGGCGAACAGCAGTCGCCCCTTGACCTCGCGCAGGTTGGCGACGAACAGCTGGCGGAATCGGCTCAGCGGGCGCCGGCGCAGTGTCATGCCCTCGTCCCCATCTCGAGCAGGCGCTCGGCTTCCACCTGCCGCCGGCGCAGTCCTTCCGGGCCCGGGTGCCGCGTGGTGTTGAACGTGAGCCGGTGGATCTTGCGGAGTAGCGTGGCCTGCTGATACCAGGCGACTCTGACCTCGAGACCGGGATCGGGCTGGGACGAGCGCCGGTACGCGTCGAGCACCCCCGCGCGCGCGGGTGCGAAGTCGCGCAGCCGGTCGGGCTTGCGCAGCGACATGCGAAACAGCTGCGCCAGGAGATTTCCCAGGTCCAGGGCGGGATCGCCGGTGGTGCACTTGTCGAAATCGAGCACGACGATTTGCCCCAACCGCCACAGCAGGTTGGCCGGGCCGAAGTCGCCGTGCACGAAGCACACCGACGGAGGCGGCGGTGGCGCGCTGCGCTCCAATTCGGCGCGGGCGCGCTCGAGCGCGGCCGCCTCCTCGGGAAACCGTCCACACAGCTCAGCGACCCTGGGTTGCAGATCGGCAAGTACGGTGGCGGGCCAAGGCGGAGGCACGGTTTCCTCGAGGACGATCGGGGCGGCGTGCAACGCGGCCAGTGCGCGCCCCATCGCCGACACCACGGGAAGGGTCGTGTGCCCGATGGCGGAGGCCACGGGCTCCCCCGGCTCGTACGTGAGCAGCAGCAGCCGCTCGGGCGCGTGATAGGCGATGACGCCGGGGACCGCCGGCCCGGTGCGCGCACCGGACGCGGTGACCTGCGCGAGCTGCCGCAGCACGCTCGCCACCCGGCGCGCGTCTCGGTCCTCGTCGTAAAACTTGCCGAGCCACTCGTAGCGGCGCGAGGTGCCCTTTCTGACTGTCGCCTCGAGCGCGAAGCGCACCACGCGGCGTTTGCCATACGCGGTGAAGCCGTCGTTCACGCTCCAGCGCTCGAGCCGCGCCGCGCCGCCGTGCAGCCCGGCGAGGGCCGCGCTCAGCACGCTCTGCGTGTAGGCCGCGTCCATCAGTCTCCCCCGAGCCACTGCGCGAGATAGGCGGTGAGCCGGGTCGCCCCGTCGAACGCGGGGATGATCTCGCGCACCCGGCGCGCGTGCTCCGCGCGATCGCGCCGCAGCGCCCATTCGAGCGCCGCGGCGAGCTTGGAGCCCCCCCCGCCCCCGCCGCCGTCGCCGTTCAGGTCCTTGGGATGTACCCACTGCGCCAGCCCCTGTGCCGCCAGCGTTTCGGCGCGGATCTGCTGCTCGACCTTGTGCGTGGCCCGCGGCACGATCACCAGCGGGCGCGCCGCCGCCAGCGCCTCGATCACGCTGTTGTAGCCGCCCATCCCGAGGATCGCGTCGGCCGCGGCCATGAGCTCGAGCGTGTCGGCCTCGGGCACCACGCGACACGCCGGCGTGGCGCGCGCCTCGAGCAGCGTCCGCTCGCCGGCCGGCATGAACGGACCCGTCACCAGCACCGCGACCAGGTCGGGGAAGGTCTGGCGCAGCCGCTCCACCGCCGTACAGGCGGCGTCGAGCACCGGATAACCGTCGCTCCCGCTCCCCACGCTGGCCGCGAGCAACGGTCCCTGCTCGGGCAGGCCGTAGCGGCGGCGCACGACCGCGGGATCGGCCGCGGGCAGGTCGCGCACCACGTAGCCGCAGTAGTGCAGCTTGGGTCGCACCGACTCGGGGATGGCGTAGGCGTCGGCCACGTCGAACAGATCGGGCTGGCCGTATACGGCGATCCCGTCGTACAACTGCTCCAGCGCGTCGTACACGCCCAGCTCGCGCCACTGGCCCCGAATGCGACCGATGTCGTCCATGATGTCGCGCAGCCCGAACACGAACTTCGTGCCCGGGCTCTGCGCTTTCAGGGCGGAGAGCCCGTCCGAGAACTCCCCTTTGTGCCCCAGCGGCTCGTGATCGACCAGCACCAGGTCCGGGGCGAGGCCCAGCGCGACGTCGCGCAGCAGCTCTGCGCGCAGCCGCCGGAAGCGCGCGTCGTCTGCGGAATCGCCCGGCGTCGGGGAGGCCCGGCGCGGGGTCAGCCGCGTAGGGAGCTTGATGTAGTCGCACCGCTCCGGCAGGACGAAGTCGCGCGTGATGGGAGACTCGGTCGCGACGTAGGCGACGGCGTCGGGGTGGGCCGCGAGCAGGTGCCGGGCGATCGTCAGGGTGCGGGTAATGTGTCCGAGGCCCTTATGATCCTGGGCGTACAAGAGCAGCGTGCGGGTGGGGGCGGTAACCATCAGGGCGGGGGCCGCTCCCTACACCGCGAGCGGCACCGGTCTCGCCGCCGCACCCAGCAGCTCTTGCAGCAGGCTGGGAATCCGTGTCAGGCCGGCCAGATCGATGCGGTCACGCACGCTGGGCGCCGAGCCCAGGTCGCGCGCCAGCCACTCGCTCAACGCCCGCGGCTCGAGCCGGTCGGGATGCAGCACCTCGACCAGTCCCAGATCGCGCAGCCGCTCGGCGCGGATCCACTGCTCGGCCTCCGGCGCCACGCGCGGCACGAGGAGGGCGTGCTTTTCGAACGAGAGGATCTCGCAGCACGTGTTGTAGCCGCCCATGGCGATAACGCGGTCGGCGCGCTCGAGCAGCGCGATCGGCTCCGGCACGAAGTCGAGCACGCGGAAGCGGGAGCGTTGTTGCGCGTCGTAGCGCACCTGCTGCCGCTGCTCCCACGGCATGAGGGGACCAGTCACGAGCACGCCGGTGGTGTCGTCGGGCAGCTCGGCCTGGAGGAACGCTTCGGCCAGCGCCTGGCCATCGTGCCCGCCCCCCACCAAACAGAGCGCGAGCTTGCCCGGCGGCAGGCTCTCCAGCATGGGGTCGCCGCGGGCCGCGGCGAGGTCGAGGCGGGGCCGCTGGTCGAGATATCCTGTGTAGCGCGCCTTGGCCGCCACGTCGGGGCCGAGCCCGTATTCGCGCACCGGGTCGAATACGGCCGGATCGCCGTAGATCCACACGGCGTCGTAGAAGCTCTGGATGGCGTCCATGGTGGCGCGGTCGGCCCAGGTGCGTCGCACCGTCTCGCCGTCGTACAGCACCTCGCGCAGCCCGAGCACGCAGCGCGTGTTGCCGCGCGTGCGCAGGCGGTCGAGCGTGGTGGCGAGCTCGCCCGCGACGCCCAGCGGCAGGTAGTCCACGACCAGCACGTCGGGGTCGAACACCTCGATGGCGCTGCGGATGACCCGCGTGCGCAGGGCGATCAGGTCCTGGTCCGACACGTCCAGCAGGAAGCGCGGGTTGTACGCCCCGTTGGCCTCGCGGCGCAACGCCGGCAGCGTGACGCAGTCCACGCCCTCGGGCAGGAGCAGCGCGCCGGCCTGCCACGCCTCCGCGATCATCACGATGGCCGGCTGCAGCGCCGAGCCGCGCAGCGCGTGGGCGATCGAGGCGTTGCGGCGGATGTGGCCGAACCCGACCATCCCCTGCGAGTACATCGCCACGCGCGGCGGAGACGGC
>DATNOR010000071.1:0-5761 GCA_035601235.1 Gemmatimonadales bacterium | reverse complement strand
GAGAGCACCGGGTGGCAGGCGATGAACATGAGGCGCAGCAGGTCGTCGCCGATGTGATCGTCGATGGCGGCGTCGAGATCCGGGAGCCTCGCGTCCCGATCGGCCTCGATGTCGTGGCCGAGCTGCTCGTGCTTACGGTCGAGCATCTTGCCCCGGCGCAGCTGGTCGATGGCGCGATGCTTCGCCGTGGCCATGAGCCAGGCTCCCGGGTTGTCCGGGATGCCCGACCGGGGCCAGCGCTCGAGCGCCGCCACGAGCGCGTCCTGCGCCAGATCCTCCGCCAGGCCGACGTCGCCCGTGATCCGCGTGAGGCCGGCGATCAGGCGGGCGGACTCGATCCGCCACACGGCGTCGATCGCGTCGTGCGCACGCGATTCCGTCACCGCTTGCGCTCGTTCTGCGCGATACGCGCCCGGACGAGCTTCCGCACCAGCGTCGCGGGGAGCGGCTTGTCGGCGGTAAAGCGGATGGTGCCCTTGGAGGCGACGTACGGCGCGACCGCTTGCTTGAGCGCCCCCGTGAGGTGGGTGCTCATGAAGAGGCTGCAGTGATCCTTGAACGCGGCGTAGCCCACCAGCATGCCGTGGTGCTTGAACATCGGGATGCCGTAGCTGATCCCCTCGGTCGCCTTGGGCGCGGCGGCCTTGATGGTCTTGCGGAGCTTCTGGAGAGCGGCCCGCGGGGCGGGCGGGACGGCGCGGAGGTACGCGGCCACCGAGGCGAATTTCTTCATGGGCTAATCCTCCGGCAGATCCGCGAGCTCGACGACCGGCCGCACCTCGATCGTGCCGCGCCGCGCCATGGGAATGCGCTCGGCGACGGCGATCGCCTCGTCCAGATCGTTCGCATCGATCAGGAAGTAGCCGCCCAGCTGCTCCTTGGTCTCCGCGAACGGACCGTCGGTCACCACGCGTTTGCCTTGGCGCACCCGCACGCTGGTCGCTCGCGCGGTGGGCTCGAGCGGGGAGGCGGCCACATACTGTCCCCCGACAGCGAGGTCGTGGGCCAGCTGCGTGGATTCGCGGTAGCAGGACTGCCGCTCGGCCTCGCTCAAAGCCTTCTCGTCCAGGTAGATCAACAGCATGTATCTCATCAGTGCCCCTCCGTGCGTGGCCACATTGCTACGCTCCCCAGAAGTCCTCACCCCCTGTCCCCCTCTCCCAGAGGTCCTCACCCCCTGTCCCCCTCTCCGCATACGCGGAGAGGGGGAACTAAGGACTACCCACCCGCAATCGCTCCGATGACGAGAAACGGCTCCGCCCCCGATGCGACCGCCTCCGGGAGCGGGGCGTCTGGCGGGTCGTGCGTCAGGTCCCGCTCGCACGCGAAGAACCGCAGGAACGGCCTGCGCCGCTCGGTGACGTGGTCGCGGATCGTGCCGCGCAGCATGGGATAACGCGCCTCGAGCGCGTCCAGCACCGCGTCGCGGGTGACCCGGCCGGGTACGTCGAGCGTCACCTCGCCTTTCACCTGCGCCAGGGTGCGCAGGTGCGGCGGGAGCACCACGCGGATCATGCGAGCGTCTGGACCTCGACCGACAGCACGGCGGGGAGATCGCGCACGATGGGTGCCCAGCTGTCGCCGCCGTCGGCGGACCCATACACTTGCCCGCCCGAGGTGCCGAAGTACACGCCGCACGGGTCGAGCGAGTCGACGGCCATCGCATCGCGCAGCACGTTCACGTAGCAGTCCTGTTGCGGCAATCCCTTGGTCAGCGGCTCCCACTCGTTGCCGCCCTTGCGGCTGCGGTACACGCGCAGCTTGCCGTCGGGCACGTAATGCTCGGAGTCGCTCTTGATGGGGACGACGTAGATCGTCTCCGGCTCGTGCGCGTGCACGTCGATCACGAACCCGAAGTCGGTGGGGAGGTTGCCGCTCACCTCGCGCCACGAGTCACCCGCGTCGTCCGAGCGCATGACGTCCCAGTGTTTCTGCATGAACAGCACGTTGGGCCGGGAGCGGTGCAGCGCGATGCGGTGCACGCAATGGCCGACTTCGGCCTTCGGGTCGGGAATGTACTGCGAGCGCAGGCCCTGGTTGATAGGCTTCCAGCTGGTGCCGCCGTCGTCCGAGCGGAACGCGCCCGCTGCCGAGATCGCGACGTACATGCGCTTCGCGTTTTTCGGATCGAGCAGGACGGTGTGCAGGCACATCCCGCCGGCGCCCGGCTGCCACTTGGGTCCGGTGCCGTGGCCGCGCAGTCCGGGGAGCTCCTGCCACGTCTTGCCGCCGTCGCCCGTGCGGAACAACGCCGCGTCTTCCACGCCGGCGTACACCGTGTCCGGATCGGTGAGCGACGGCTCGAGGTGCCACACCCGCTTGAACTCCCAGGGGTGCTGGGTGCCGTCGTACCACTGATGCGTGGTGAGGGGCTTCCCGGTCTCGGGCGAGGCGTCGTACACGAACTTGTTGCTCTCGCCCGCCGGCATGCCGTCCGGCCGCTTGGTCATGCCACCGCCCGGTGTCTCCCACGTCTTGCCGCCGTCGCAGGAACGTTGGATGATCTGTCCGAACCAGCCGCTCGTCTGCGACGCGTACACGCGATCGGGATCCGCGGGCGATCCCTTCATGTGATAGATCTCCCACCCCGCGAAGTGGGGGCCGCTCACGTTCCACTGTCTCCGCTTGCCGTCCGCCGAGAGGACGAAGGCGCCCTTCCGCGTACCAACCAGCACCCGTACGCTACCCATGACCCACTCCTTTCATGACGTTCGCGAATCTCGCACTCTCCCGGCCACTCCGGCCAGTGCTACCTCCCCGCGGCCTTCTGGACGTCGGGCGGGAAGTCCGAGATCTCCTGTACCTGCCGCACCTCGATGATGTCGCCGTCCTGCATGGGGGCGCGCTTGGCCCATTCGATCGCTTCGGCCCGGGACTTGACCTGGATCATCCAGTAGCCGCCGAGCACCTCCTTCGACTCGGTGAACGGCCCGTCGGTGACCGTGGCCTTGCCGCCCGAGAACTTGACGCGGGCCCCGGTGGCGGGCGGGTGCAGCCCGTCGAGCGTAAGCACCACGCCGGCCTTGGTGAGCGACTCGTTGTACTTGGTCATCTTGGCGACGAGGTCCGCCGGGGGGGCAAAGCCCGCGGGCGCCTTGTCGTACCCCTTGGGGATCACCAGCATCATGAATCGCATGGTCGTCAGCTCCTCGCGATCACGGTTTGGTAACGGGCCCGTTCCAGGAATCGACGCCAGCCCAGCGCGACCGTGGCGGCGAGGATGCCGATGAACTTGAGGAATGGGGCGGGGAGCGGGCTCAGCGACATGGGAATGTCTCCTTCCGTTCGAGTACGGAGCCGGCCTCTCCAGGCTCCTACTCAAACGTCGAGCGACACCCCCCGAAATCGACACGCCCGCCTGGACCGTGGACGCCTGCTGGTCAGCACGGTCGGCCTAGCCGGGGCGCTACCTTGTGACACGACCTGCGACTACGTGCGCCAGCCGTGCCGGCGCACGACCTCACGCAGTCGCGCCCAGTGGGCGCGCGGAGGGCGCGGACTCGCCAGGGCGGGCGCCGCGAGGGCCGGCAGCTGGACGGGGCACACCGCCCCGATGACGGCGGGGACGGAATAGACGGGCGGGGGGGCGGGATTGACCTGGGTGAAGTCGAGCTCAACGGCCAGATTGTTGGCCGTCGCGTCGCGCACGGTGAGGGGGTCCAGGCCCCAGCGCCACTCGATCATCCGCAGCACCGACGTGTGGTCGTAGCGGATGTGCGAGGTATGCTGCCGGGGCGCGAACGGTGAGATGAGCAGGGTCGGCGTGCGGAAGCCGAGTCGGCCATCGGCGTTTCCCGCCGCCTGATCGGCCGGGGGAATCGGCGCCACCGGCGGCGGGACGTGGTCGAAGAAGCCGCCCCATTCGTCGAAGTTGATGACGAGGACCGTGCTCCTCCAGGCGGGGCTCTGGGTTACGGCCGTATAGATGCGGTTCATCATCGCCTCGCCGGCGCGGATGTCGCCGTGCGGGTGGTCGTCGGCGCCCGTACCGGTGAGCTCCTGCAGAAAGCTCCCGTCGACGAACGCCACGTGCGGGAGCGTGCCCGCGGCACAATCGGCGTAGAACGCGTCGATTGGGCTGCTGATCGGCACGTACTTGGCGCCCCACAACCCCAGGAACGGCAGGTCACCGTAGTAGTACCGGCCTACGAGGCCGCGGGCGGCCAGCCGGTCCCAGATGGTCGGCAGCTGAGAGATGGTGAAGCTGTTTTCAATCCGGTCGGTCTGGCCCGCGTGCTGGTAGATGCGATTAGGGAACGTCGGGCCGAGGATGGCGCAGAAGTATTGGTCGAAGGACGTCCAGTCGGGAACCGCCCGGCCGAGGAAGGCGAGGTCCTGCTGGCGGTAGTAACCGATGGAGAAGACGTCGTTCGCCCGCAGCCACCCGTCGCACGCGCCGTCGTTGTATTCCACCCGTCCCCCCGCGTAGGAGTGGTCGGGATCGTTGTAGCTGCAGCCCTGGAAGTCGGGGGCCAGCGGAAAGGTCGGATGGGGCACGCCGCTGCTATCGGCGTACGTCAGCCCCGCCTGCCTGCCGTCGGCGCCCGGGAGCCAGCCGAGGAAGTGGTCGAACGAGCGGTTCTCCATCATGAAAACGATGACGTGCTCGATGCCGCACGACGCGGGGTCGGGCAACGTGCCACCTATGATCAGCGCTCGCGTCGGCGCGATCAGCGGGCGATCGCTGCATCCGAGCGCGACGCTGCCGGCCGCGGTGGCGGCGGTCGTCAAGAACGTGCGGCGAGAGATGGGTGACATCGCGACCTCCCTTCCTTGCATCGTGCGTACCGCGTGCAGAGGAGGGTGCTCGCGCGGTGTCACTCACGCGTCCGGGCTCAGTTTCTGTTCCGTCACGCCCTGGAATGTCGCGGCGTTGCCACAGCTGTGTCGCTGACAGGAAACCTAGATGAGCGACTCGACCCGCGTCAGTTCGTCGCCGGGTGCGGATGGAGTGCACAGCCGCACTGCATCCGCGCGGCGTCCGGGGCGCTTGGGAACAGGTGGTAGTACATGGCCACCATCATCGGAACGAACACCACACTGTTGTAGAACAGGTGCAGCTCGAGCCGCGGGAACCACAGCTGCACGATGCTCGTGGGCACCGGGGACCCGAAGAGCGTGCGGCCCGCGATCACCTGCCCCTGGAGCAGCGCGTGTTCGATGTGATGCCAGAACTGGATCACCAGCGCCGCGAGCCACCACGCCCGGGACCGGCCCACGAAGCCGGGCAGCAACGCCCAAATCCCGGCCAGCATGATCAGGGCATAGCCGTAGTGCAGCACCTCGGAGTGTACCAGCCACGGGAACGCCTGGCCCAACACCCCGCGCGCCTGGTGCGTCGGCCACTTCAGCATGTACACCTGATAGGCCTGCACCAGGTGCTCGGCCCAGTGGGCGATCACGATGACCATGAACGCCTGCAGCGCCCGCTTGTGCCACGGACCGTTGAGCTTGCCGACGAACGAAGACGTGGACGCGGTGCTGGCCATGCAGGCTCGCGGAGGCGAGGAGCGGATATTATGCGCCGCTCTTGCGAGAGGTGGCAAGGGGCGCGAGGCCGCGTATACTTTGCAGAACCATCAGGGAGGGGGAGGGATTCGTGCCGCCTCAGAGCTATGACGCCATCGTCGTGGGATCGGGCATCTCCGGCGGATGGGCCGCGAAGGAGCTCACGGAGAAAGGTCTCCAGGTCTTGCTGCTCGAGCGCGGCAAGAACATCGAGCACGTCAAGGACTACCTCAACGCGACCAAAGGCCCGTGG
>DATNOR010000070.1:0-8952 GCA_035601235.1 Gemmatimonadales bacterium | reverse complement strand
CCGTCGAGCGGCACGAGCGGCCGCAGGTCGGGCGGAATCACCGGCACCACGTCGAGGATCATCCAGCGCGGGTCATTCCGGCCCTCGCCCGCGTTGCCGGAGTTCCGGAACGCGTCGACGATCTTCAGCCGCTTGAGCTGCTGCTTCTTGCGGTGCTGGCTGGTCTCGCCCGCGACTGCCTCGCGCAGCTCGTCGGCGAGCTTGTCGACGTTGAGCCGCTCGAGCAGCGACCGCACCGCCGGCGCGCCGATGTCGGCCTTGAAGGCGGCGTCGCCTTCGGCCTTGGCCTTGGCCCGGAGCTCGAGGAAGCGGTCCTCGTCGAGCAGCTCCTTTTCCTGCACCTCCTGCTCGCCCGGCTCGATCACGACGTAATTCGTGTAGTAGATGACCCGCTCGAGGTCCCGGAGGGTCATGTCGAGCAGGTTGCCCATGGGCGACGGCAGCGTCTTGAAGAACCAGATGTGCGCCACCGGCACCGCGAGCTCGATGTGGCCCATGCGCTCGCGCCGCACCTTGGACAGTGTGACCTCCACCCCGCAGCGGTCGCAGATGACGCCGCGGTAGCGGATGCGCTTGTACTTGCCGCAGTGGCACTCCCAGTCCTTCACGGGGCCGAAAATGCGCTCGCAGAACAGCCCGTCCCGCTCCGGCTTGAAGGACCGGTAGTTGATGGTCTCGGGCTTGGTCACCTCGCCCCACGACCACCAGGTCCGCTGGCCCTGCAGCTCGAGGCGCTCACGCTCCTTCGAGTCGCGCGGGCCCCGGATCTCCTCCGGGGAGGCGATCCGGATCTGGATGTAATCGAAGCTCGAGCTCTTCGGCTCGCGCCCGCTCCGGAAATCGATCATCGACGCTCCCTCCCCTTACTCTTCAACGTCTTCGGTGGTGCCCAGGGTGACCTTCAGCCCCAGGGCCTGGAGTTCCTTCACCAACACGTTGAAGGACTCGGGGATGCCGGGTTTCGGCAGGTTCTGCCCCTTGACGATCGCCTCGTACACGCGGCTGCGGCCGTTCACGTCGTCCGACTTGACCGTGAGGATCTCCTGCAGCGTGTGCGCGGCGCCGTACGCTTCCAACGCCCACACCTCCATCTCGCCGAACCGCTGGCCCCCGAACTGCGCCTTGCCGGCGAGCGGTTGCTGGGTGACCAGCGAGTACGGCCCGATGGAGCGGGCGTGAATCTTGTCGTCCACCAGGTGCGACAGCTTCATCATGTAGATCGAGCCGACGGTCACGTCGGACGCGAAGAACTCGCCCGACCGTCCGTCGCGCAGCCGCGCCTTCCCCGTCGGGGTGAGGCCGGCCACCTTGAGCAGGTCGTTCACCGCCTGGTCCAGGTCCGCCTCCGACTTGGGCCCGAGCAGCGCCGCGAGCGCCGGCAGCCCCACGGCTTCCAGCACCTCCTGGGGCTTGTCGTGCTCCACGAACTTCTCGCTCTCCTTCAGTCCCGCCTTGAGCGCCGCCTGCTCGGGCTTGGACAGCCCCTTGGCCTCGCTCTCCAGGCGGACCTGATGGAACTCGCGCTCGACCTTGCGCTGGTCGAGCTCCCGCTCGGCGAGCTGCTTGGCCGCGGCGCGCAGGAAGTCCACGAACTTGTGGTGCACGTCCCGGGTCTCCTGGGTGAGCGCCCGGCCCGCGAGCAGCCCGATCCCCGCCTTGGCGAGATCGGGGCGGCCGCCGTTGCCCTGGGGCAGGCGTCCCAGGTCGTCCGCGATGCGGCGCACCGTCTCCGAGTCGACCTCGGGGGGGCGCACCACCAGCCGCAGCGCGTCCGCCGCCCAGGTGAGCCCGGCGAGCCGCAACAGCACGCCGATCTCGGTCTCGTCCGCCCCCTGGAACACGGGGGTCTTCGCCTCGAAGCCGAGGATCGTGGCCGCCCAGCCGAGGTGGGTCTCGAGGATCTGACCCACGTTCATGCGGGAAGGCACCCCCAGCGGATTGAGCACGATGTCCACGGGCGTGCCGTCCGGGAGGAACGGCATGTCCTCCTCCGGCACGATGCGCGCGATGATGCCCTTGTTCCCGTGGCGACCCGCCATCTTGTCGCCCACCGAGATCTTTCGCTTCTCGGCGACGTACACCTTCACGAGCTGGATCACGCCCGGCGGGAGCTCGTCCGGCTGCAGGATCTTGTCGATCTGATCCTCGGACTTCTCCTCGATCTTGGCGCGCTCGGCGGTGGCGGCGTCGAGCACCGCGCGGATCCGCTCGTTGACCGTCTTGTTGGTCACACGCAGCGTCTTCAGGTCGACGTCGGCGAACTGCACGCCGTCGAGCTGCTGCTTCGTGAGCTTGGTGCCCTGGGGCAGGTACTCTTCGACCGTCCCCGCCTTGAGCATGAGACCCACCTCCTGCCCCGCGAGCAGCTCCGCCAGCTCCGCGAACATCGCGTCGGAAATGCGGGCCTTCTCCTCGGCCTCGAGCCGGCGCACCTCGCCGATCCGCTCGCCGCGGTCTTTCTCCACCACCTGGTCCTCGATGCGCGAGAAGATCTTCACGTCGATGACCACGCCCTCCATGCCGGGCGGCACCTTGAGCGACGAGTCCTTCACGTCCTTCGCCTTCTCGCCGAAGATCGCCGTCAAGAGCTTCTCTTCGGGGCTCAGTTCCGTCTCACCCTTGGGCGTGATCTTGCCAACCAAGATGTCGCCGGCCTTGACGTGCGCCCCGATGCGAACGATGCCCCGCTCGTCCAAGTCGACGAGCGACTCCTCGGCCACGTTCGGGATCTCGCGGGTGATCTCCTCACGTCCGCGCTTGGTGTCGCGGACGTGCAGCTCGAGCTCCTGGATATGGATCGACGAGTACACGTCGTCCTTGACCAGCCGCTCCGAGAGCACGATCGCGTCCTCGAAGTTGTGGCCGTACCAGGGCATGAACGCCACCAGCACGTTCGCGCCCAGCGCCAGCTCGCCGCGCTCGGTGCCCGCGCCGTCGGCCACGATCTGCCCGGCCTTTACCTTCTGACCCGCGTGCACCAGGGGCCGCTGGTTGATGGCGGTGTCCTGGTTGGTGCGCCAGAACTTCTTGAGGCGGTAGCGGTCGTGCTGCTTGAGGCGCGCCAGCGGATGGTCGCCCGCCCGCGCCTCCTCCTCGCCCGCGTCGATGATGATCTCGTCGGCCGTGACGCGGGTGGCCACGCCGGCGCGGCGCGCGATCACCACCGCGCCCGAGTCGCGGGCCACCGTCTCCTCGAGCCCCGTACCCACCAGCGGCGCCTGCGGGAAGAGCAGGGGTACCGACTGCCGCTGCATGTTCGAGCCCATGAGGGCACGGTTCGCGTCGTCGTGCTCCAAGAACGGGATCAGGGCCGCGGCGATCGAGACGAGCTGCTCGGGCGCGACGTCCATGAAGTCGATCCGCGCCGACGGCAGCAGCGGGTAGTCGTCGCGCTTGCGGCACAGCACCAGCTCGTCGGCGAAGCGGCCGTCCTCCGTGAGGCGGGCGTTCGCCTGCGCTACCGCGTATTCCTCCTCCTCGGAGGCCGACAGCCACCGGATCTCGTCGGTCACCTTGCCGTTCTTCACCGCCCGATACGGCGTCTCGATGAAGCCGAGGTCGTTGACGCGCGCGTAGCACGACAGGCTGGTGATCAGTCCGATGTTCGGCCCTTCCGGCGTCTCGATCGGGCACATGCGGCCGTACTGGCTGTAGTGCACGTCGCGCACCTCGAAGCCCGCCCGCTCGCGCGTCAACCCGCCCGGCCCGAGGGCCGAGAGCCGGCGCTTGTGGGTCAGCTCCGCCAGCGGATTCGTCTGATCCATGAACTGCGACAGCTGCGAGCTGCCGAAGAACGCCTGGATCACCGCGCTCACCGTGCGGGCGTTGACCAGGTCGTCGAGCGTGATGCGCTCGGGATCGTTGTTGATGCTCATCCGCTCCTTGATGAGCCGCGCCATGCGCGACAGTCCCACCGAGAACTGGTTGGCGATGAGCTCGCCCACCGAGCGCACCCGGCGGTTGCCGAGGTGATCGATATCGTCGGTGTAGCCGCGCCCCTCGCGCAGCTCGATCAGGTAGCGGATGATCGCGATGAAGTCGTCTTCCGTGAGGACGGTGTGGTCCTTCGAGACGTTCACCTTGAGCCGCTGGTTGATCTTGTAGCGGCCCACCCGCCCCAGGTCGTAGCGCTTGGGGTGGAAGAAAAGGCGCTCCAGCGCCTGCCGCGCCGTCTCGAGATTGGGCGCCTCGCCGGGCCGGAGCAGCGCGTAGATCTGCTCCAGCGCTTCGGCCTCGGTGTGCGTCGGATCCTTGAGCAGCGTGTTCTTGATGAGCGGCGACTCGCTCCGCCCCGGCGGCAGCAGCACGTCCACCTTGGTTACGCCGCCCTTGAGGAGCTTTTTCTTGAGCGCGTCCGACAGCTCGCGCCCGCCCTCGGCCACGACTTCGCCCGTCCCCGGATCGGCCACGTCGAACGCGAGGATGTAGGCCCCCTGGCGCTCGCGCGTGGTGGTAGGTTGCGCCTCGTCGCGCAGATCGAGCGAGGTGTAGCCCGCGAACACCGTGACCTTGCTGATGCCGGCCCGGCGGAACGTGTTGAACTTCTCCAGCGTGAGCTCGTCGCCCACCTTGCCGAGCGGCTCGCCCTTCTTGTTCTCCGGGTCCGGCAGGTCGGTGGCGAGCAGCGTGCCCAACACCTCACGCTTCTGCGCCCGGCCCTCGAGCTTGCCGGTGATGTCGATGTCTTTGGTCGCGTAGAACAGCTTCAGCACGTCCGCGTTGGTGCCGTAGCCGAACGCCCGCAGCAGCGCGGTCGCGGGGAACTTCTTCTTCTTGTCGATGTGGACGTAGATCACATCGTGAATGTCGATCGTGAACTCGACCCACGATCCCCGGAACGGGATGATGCGCGCCGAGAACAGCCGCTGGCCGTTGGGGTGGATGCTCTCCTCGAACACCACGCCCGGCGAGCGGTGCAGCTGCGACACGATCACCCGCTCGGCGCCGTTGATCACGAACGTCCCGAGCGGCGTGAGGATCGGCAGCTCGCCGAGATAGACTTCCTTCTCGATGATATTCTTGGGCCGCTTGGTCTTGGTCGTTTCGCCGACCTCTTCCATGACCACCAGCTGCAGCGTGGCCTTGAGCGGCACCGAGTACGTCATGTCGCGCTCGATGCACTCCTCGACCGCATACTTGGGCTCGCCCAGCCCGTACTTCACGAACTCGAGGGAGTAGTTCCCGTTCACGTCCTGAATCGGGAACACGTCCTTGAACACCCGCTCCAACCCGACGTCGGTGCGCTCAGCACCCTTCCCGTCCGGCTGCAGCAGCGACTGGAACGCCCGCGTCTGGATGTCCAAGAGATGCGGCATCGGCATCCCTTGATCCAGCTTCGCGAACGACAGTACCGGCAGCGTCTTCGTCGTCATGTCGCAACCTCAAGCAAATGCGAAAAGGCCCGCGCCCCCGACCGGATCAGTCGACCGGGAGTGGACCGAGGGGCTCGTGCAAGCGAGCAGGAGTGTGGCAAATCCGCGCATGTCGTCGACCAAAGGAGACCCGAGAGTCGCGTGAGCGGGCCCCCATGGCCCGCCACGTCCGCCCCTCGCGTCTACTTCAGCTCGACGACCGCGCCCTGCGCTTCGAGCTTCTTTTTGATCTCTTCGGCTTCCTGCTTGGACACGCCTTCCTTCACGGTGCCGGGCGCGCCTTCCACCAGATCCTTGGCCTCCTTCAGGCCCAGGCTGGTGATGGCCCGGATCTCTTTGATGACCTGGATCTTCTTCTCGCCGCCGGCCTTGAGGATGACCGTGAACTCGGTCTTCTCCTCGGCGGCGGGGGCCGCGGCGCCACCCCCCGCCGCGGCGCCCCCGGCCGCGGGGGCCGCCGCCGCCGGAGCCGTGATCGTGACGCCGAACTTCTCCTTGAACGCCTCGATCAGCTCCGCTAATTCAAACACCGACATGTTCCCGATGGCTTCGAGGATGTCGTCCTTGCTCAAACTCGTCTGAGTCGCCATTGCTGTCTCTCCCACCCTATTGAGAAGCGGCGCCCGCTGTGGAGGCGCGCTTGGTCCGCAGCGCCTCGAGGGCACCCACGACGTTCATCAGCAAGCCGTTCAGCGCGCCGACGACCCCGGCCATCGGCGCCTGCAGCGTCCCCCCCAGCTGCGCCAGCAGCTCCATCCGCGACGGCAGGCTGGCGAGCCGCTTCACCTGCTCGGGCGTCACCGCCTTGCCGTCCACCAGTCCCGCCTTGATCGCGGGCTTCTCGAACTCCTTCGCGAAGTCCGCCAACACTTTGGCCGCCGCCACCGGGTCCGCTCCGGCGAGCACCAGCCCCGTCGGCCCGGCGAGGTGCTGCTCGAGGCCCCCCCCCGCGTTGCCCGCCATGTGGGCGTCGGCCAGCGCGCGGCGGGCGAGCGTGTTCTTCACGACCACGAACTCGGTCCCCGTCTGCCGCAGCCGGCGGCGCAGCTGCGTGAGCTTGGCGACGGACAGCCCGGTGAAATCGGTCACGTAGATGGTGGCGGAGCGGCCCAGCCGCGTCGCCAGCGTCGTGACCAGCTCCTGCTTCTGCGCCTTGGTCCTGATCATGCGAACACCGCCGGATCCAGCGGCACGCCGGGCCCCATCGTGCTCGACACCGTCACCGACCGGATGTAGTGCCCCTTGGCCGCCGGCGGCTTGGCCCGCAGGATGGCCTCCATGAACGTCCGCAGGTTCTGCTCCAGCGCCTCGGCGCTGAACGACTTCTTGCCCACGGCCGCGTGCACGATGCCGCTCTTGTCCACCCGGAACTCGATCTTGCCCGCCTTCAATTCCTTGACCGCCCGAGCCACGTCCATGGTCACGGTGCCCGCCTTGGGGTTGGGCATCAGCCCCCGGGGGCCGAGCACCTTGCCGAGCGGTCCGAGCTGTCCCATCACGTCGGGCGTGGCCACGATCACGTCGGTGTCGAGCCAGCCCTCCTTGATCTTCTGGACGTACTCCACGCCCACGTAGTCCGCGCCCACCGCCTCCGCCTCCTTCGCCTTGTCGCCCTGGGCGATCACCAGCACCCGGATCTTCTTCCCGGTGCCGTTGGGGAGGCTCACGGTGCCGCGCACGACCTGGTCGGCGTGCTTGGGATCGACTCCGAGACGCACCGCGATATCGACCGACTCGTCGAACTTGGCGTACGCCGCCGCTTTCACCTTGTCCACCGCCTCGCGCGGACCGTACAGCTTGCGGGGCTCGAGCGTCGCGACGGCGGTGCGATAGTGCTTGCCGTGCGTGCGCATCAGTCCACCACCTCCAAGCCCATGGAGCGCGCCGTCCCCGCCACCATCTTCATCGCCGCCTCGATGTCCGTCGCGTTCAGGTCGGGGAGCTTGATCTCCGCGATCTTTTTCAGCTGGGCGCGGGTGACCTTCCCCACCTTCTGGCGGTTCGAGGTGGGGGACCCCTTCTCGATGCCGGCTTCCTTCTTGAGGAGCACGGCCGCGGGAGGCGTCTTGGTAATGAACGTGAACGTCCGGTCTTTGAAGATGGTGACTTCGACCGGCGTGATCATCCCCTGCGCCTGCGCCGTCTTGGCGTTGAACTGCTTCACGAACTCCATGATGTTCACGCCATGGGGTCCGAGCGCCGTGCCCACCGGCGGGGCGGGTGTCGCCTGCCCCGCGGGCACCTGCAGCTTCACGACTGCGGCAATGGGCTTCGCCATCTAATGAGCCTTCAACTGTAAGTAGTCCAACTCGACGGAGGTCGGGCGCCCGAACAGCGACACCGCCACGCGCACCTTGCCCTTGTCGGGGATCACCTCTTCCACCGTGCCGGAGAAGTCCGAGAACGGCCCTTCGGTGATCTCCACCACCTGGCCGATCAGGAACGGGATCGTTTCCTGCGGCTCTTCTTCCTTCACCGCCTCCTCGATGCCGAGCAGGCGGTTCACCTCGTCGGGGCGGAGCGGCATCGGCTCACGCCCGGTCCCCACGAACTTGATCACGCCCTGGATGCCGTTGATCGTGTGGAGCGTCTCCTGGTTCTTGAGCATGTCCACGAGCACGTAGCCCGGGTAGATCTTGCGCTCCGCCGTCACCTTCTTGCCGTTCTTGATCTCCACCACTTCCTGGGTGGGGACCAGGGCCTGCCGGATCGGCTTCTCCTCGTCGGGCCGCAGATCGTCCTTGATGCGCCGCTCGATCAGGGAGCGCACCTTGTTCTCGTGCCCCGCCGTCGTCTGAATCGCGTACCAGCGATGCTCCGACATCAGAACAGCTTCGCGATGGCGGTCACGAACACGGCCTGCAGGAGCGAGTCCAGCAGCCCGATGGCGATCCCCAGCACGAGCACGAAGACGACGATCACGCCCGTCGCCTTCTTCAGCTCGTCCCACGTCGGCCAGGTGACCTTGCGCACCTCCGCCGGCACCTGGACCCAGATGAATTCCCACGCGCGCCGCGGCCAGCTCTGGCCCGAGCGTTCGAGTGCTTCCGTCGCCACCGCTACTTCGATTCCTTGTGCGGCTGGTGCTTGTTGCACCGCGGGCAGTACTTCTTCCACTCCGCCCGCTCCGGGTGCTTACGCCGGTTCTTCGTGCTGAAGTAGTTCCGGCCTTTGCACACCGTACACTCCATAATGATGTTTTCGCGCGGCATAGAATTCCGTTGTACGTCGCTACGTTGTACGTACGACGTAGCGTCGTAGCGTCTATTTCAGGATTTTCGTGACCACGCCGGCGCCCACCGTGCGGCCGCCTTCGCGGATCGCGAACCGCAGCTGCTCCTCCATCGCAATCGGCGTGATCAGCTCGATCGTCATCTTCGTGTTGTCCCCCGGCATCACCATCTCCACCCCCGCCGGCAGCTCCACCGTCCCCGTCACATCCGTCGTCCGCAGGTAAAACTGCGGCCGATACCCCTTGAAAAACGGCGTGTGCCGGCCCCCCTCGTCCTTCGTCAACACGTACACTTCACTCTCAAACTGGGTGTGCGGCGTGATGCTCTTCGGCTTCGCCAAGACCATC
>DATNOR010000069.1:0-2427 GCA_035601235.1 Gemmatimonadales bacterium | reverse complement strand
AGCATGACCGCGTCGTCGGCCGTGTCGTCGGTGAGGACGTCGGGCGTGTTCGTGACGACCAGGCCGCGCGCCTTGGCGGCGGCGACGTCGATATGATTGAATCCCACGCCGAAGTTCGCGAGGATCTTGGTCCGCAGCGGCTCCACCTGGAGCACCTGGGCGCTGAGGCGGTCGGTCACCGTGGGCAGCAGGGCGTCCGCGCTCGTGAGCGCGGCCTGCAGCTCCGTCGCGCTGAGGGCGTGGTCGTCGGGATTCAAGCGGGCGTCGAATTCCTGCGCGAGCCGCTGCTCGACCGCGGCCGGAAGCCGCCGGGTCACCACGAGGGTGGGCCGGCCGGCGCGCGGCGTGGTCACTGCTGGACCAACACGGGCTGCGACGCCCGGCGCCGCAACGCCTGCGCGGCCGCCGCGCCCAGCTCCGCGGGGCTGGGCGCCACGATGAGCCCCGCCGACCGCATGATCTCCGCCTTCTCGGCGGCCGTGTCGCCGAAGGCCGAGATGATCGCGCCGGCATGGCCCATGCGACGGCCCTTGGGCGCCGTCAGGCCCGCGACGTAGCCCACCACCGGCTTGGTCATGTGCTCCTGCACGAACACGGCGGCGTCGGCTTCCTGCGGTCCGCCGATCTCACCGATCATCATCACCGCCGCGGTCTCCGGATCGGCCTCGAACAGCGCCAGGATGTCCACGAAGGAGCTGCCGTTGATCGGATCGCCGCCGATGCCGACGCTCGTCGTCACGCCGACGCCCAGCGCCTTCATCTGGGAGGCCGCTTCGTAGCCGAGCGTCCCGGACCGGGTCACGACGCCCATGGCGCCGCGCGCGTAGATGTGACCGGGCATGATGCCCATCATCGCCTTGCCGGCGCTGATCAGCCCGGCGCAGTTCGGTCCGATCAGGCGGGTGCGTCGCTCCTTCGGGTAGCGCCACAGGTACCGTTTGACGGTCATCATGTCCTGGGCGGGCACGCCGTCGGTGATGGCGACGACGAGGCGGACACCAGCGTCCGCCGCTTCCATGATCGCGTCGGCGCAGAACGGTGCGGGGACGAGGACGAGGCTCGCGGCGGCTCCCGTGTTCGCCACCGCTTCCTTCACCGTGTTGAACACGGGCCGGCCGAGGTGCGTGGTGCCGCCTTTGCCCGGCGTGACGCCGCCCACGACGTTGGTGCCGTAGGCAATCATCTCCTTGGCGTGGAACGTCCCCTTGTCGCCGGTGAAGCCCTGGACGATGACGCGCGTCGCTTCGTCGAGCAGGATGCTCATACCGTCCGGCGGGCCGCAACCACGCGCCCGGCGGCCTCCGAGAGAGTATCGGCGGTGAGAATCGGCAGGCCGCTGTCGGTGAGGATGCGGCGGCCTTCCTCCACGTTGGTGCCTGCGAGGCGGACCACCAGGGGCACCGGGACCCGGACCTCGTGAATGGCCTGGACGACTCCCGCGGCTACCCAGTCGCAGCGGTTGATGCCGGCGAACACATTCACCAGGATCGCTTTGACCTTGCGGTCGGAGAGCACCAACCGGAACGCCGCCGCCACGCGATCGGGACTCGCGCCGCCGCCGATGTCGAGAAAATTGGCCGGCTCGCCCCCGGCGTGCTGGATCATGTCCATCGTGGCCATGGCGAGGCCCGCCCCGTTGATGATGCACCCGATATCGCCGTCCAGGGCGACGTAGTTCAGCCCGTGCTCCGCGGCGTCCGCCTCGCGCGGGTCCTCCTGGGCGAAGTCGCGCAGCTCGGCCACGTTGGGCCGGCGGAACATCGCGTTGTCGTCGAAGCTCATCTTCACGTCGAGGGCGAGGACCTGGCCGTCGCTGGTGACCACGAGCGGATTGAACTCCACCATCGTGGCGTCCAGGTCGCGGAACGCGCGATAGGCGCCGAGCACGGCGGCCATCGCCTGGTTCGCCTGTTGGGCGCCGAGGCCGAGGCCGAACGCGAGCTCGCGCGCCTGGAACGACCGCATGCCCACCGCCGGCTCGACGACCTCCCGGAGGATCGCGGCGGGCTCACGCTGCGCGATCTCCTCGATCTCCATGCCGCCGTGCGGATGGGCCACCACCACGATGCGCTCGTGCTTGCGGTCCAGCACGAGGCCGACGTACAGCTCGCGCTCGATCGGAAGCGCCTGCTCCACGAGCACGCGATGCACCGGCAGTCCTTCGGGGCCGGTCTGTGTGGTCACGAGGACCTTGCCGAGCAGGTCCTTGGCGGCCTGCCGTACGTCGGCGTCGGTGGCGCACAGCCGCACGCCCCCCGCCTTGCCGCGAGCCCCCGAGTGGATCTGGGCCTTCACCACCCAACGGCTGCCGCCGATTTCGGTCGTCCGGTACACCGCCTGCTCCGCGCTGTACGCGACGCCGCCCTTGGGCACCGGCACGCCGAAGCCCGCGAGCAGCTCTTTCGCCTGGTACTCGTGGATGTCCAC